>CABVBB010000269.1 GCA_902496505.1 uncultured Peptococcaceae bacterium | reverse complement strand
TGTCCGCACTGGCACCTTTATCGGCGCGCCCACCCTCTTCACCCTCGCCAAAGGCCTGGCTGACTCCGATACCTCCATCCGCGCCTCAAGCGACTGCAAAGTCTACAAGATCCCCTTTGACCACTTCCTCCAGGTCGCCCGCGCCCATCCTGCCATCCTTGAGCAGATCATCGTCGAGCTCTCCCTAGAATCCCGCTACTTCCGCCTGCTCATGACCTACACCGCCCACCACCGCACCGCCAATGCGCTGGCCCTTTTACTCACCAACCTCATGGAAGAAACAGACGGCCAATACGTCATTTCCAAATATACCACCTTCACCGACATGGCCAGCTACCTCAAGACCCACAAGATCACCATCTCCCGCATCATCAAAAAACTCACCGAGCTCGGCGTCCTCGCCAAAATAGACGGCCAGCTCCACGTCCTCGACCCTGCCCAGCTGGAAGCCTACGCCCACGGTCAAGAGCTCATCTACTGGGACAAAAAAGACCATTGATCCCACACCAAAAAGACCCCTCCCGGCCAGACGATTGATTCGTCCAGCCCAGAGGGGTCTTGTCCGTTCTATTTAGCTTTTGCAGCCAGTTGATAGCTGCTTTTGCCCTGCCGCTTGGCCGCGTACATGGCCTGATCCGCCGCTTGATAGAGCTCGGCGTAGCTCGCGCCCAGTTCGGGATAAGCGGCGATGCCGATGCTCAGCGTGAGGGCCACATCCTCCCGCGAAGACAGCTGCGCCATGAGCCGCTCAGCCTTGGCTGCGGCTGTGGCCTCTTCGCTGGTACCCTGCATAAAGATCACGAATTCATCGCCGCCGATGCGGCCGACGATGTCCTCCTGACGAAAGGCGCTCTTGATGGCCGCTGCTGTCTGGATGAGGATAGCGTCGCCTGTGGCGTGGCCGTAGGTATCATTGGTCTGCTTGAAATTGTCCACATCCACCATGAACAAAAAGCCCGCCGGCACCTGCTTGAGCAGCCGTTCGATCTCCCGCTCCGCCGCGCCGCGGTTCAGCGCGCCGGTCATCGGATCCAGCGACGCCCTTTCCAACAGACGCTCCTCCTGCTCCTTCTGCTCATGCACATCCGAGACCTTGCCGATGAGCGTCAGCGGCCGGCCGGATCTGTCCCGCAGCAATTGCCCCTGACAATTCATCCAGCGGTACTCGCCGCTTTTATCCAAAAACCGCAGCATCGTGCTCTCCGGCATATCTCCCTCCAGTTGCTCCGCGTGGCCCAAAAACGTCCGCAGCGTGCCCCGATCATCAGGATGGATCATCCGGAAGCGATACGACTCATCCATCGGCCGGATCTCCACCTTTTCAAAATGGAACCGGGCAGCCACATTCGGTGTGAAGACCAGCCGCTTGGTGCGATAATCATATTCAAAAAGGATCGTATCTGAAAACTTAGCCAATAGATCATAGCGCGCCTGCTCATGCATCCGTTTTTCCTGCTGCTCCTTGAAAAACAGCGCCACGCTGCCCAAAAGCAAGACCAAAAACGTCAGCAGGGCAATGATCAGCACCAGCGTATTGTGCATGATGGACGCCGAATAATCCTTGATATCGCTCAATCTTGCTACAGAGAGCATCCGCCAGTCATTGTAGCCCAGGCTGGAGATGACCAGGAACAATTCCTCATGATCCTTATCCTCCAGATAGATCAGCTTGTCCTCGCCTTCCGCCGCCAGCGCTTGAGTGATCTCCGCCCTCTTGGCCTCAGACACGCCCTTATCCGCCAGATCTGTCAGCAGATTGAACCCGCCGCCGACAAACTCCGCGCCATCCAGGACGAAATCGCCGTTGCTCCTGAGCAGATAATTGTCCTCATACTCCTCCTGGTTCTGCTTGGCGCCGATCAAGAGATCGCCCCGCAAAAGGCTGCGGTATGCCCCGATGACTTCACCATCCTGCACCACCGGCACAGCCACGCTGAAAACGCTCAGATCGCCCAGCTGCTCAGTCTGAAAAATATCCGACACCGCTGATTCGCCTCTAAGCAGCCGCGCCAATATCGCTCGGTCCGGTCCCGGCAGGTCGCTTGCCAAAACCTGCCGCATCACATCTGCCGAAAAATAAGTGATATCGTAAAACTCGTTCAATTCTCGAATGGCCGCCAGATACGACTGACCCCAGGTATTTTCCGGCGTCTCCTCATTAGTCCGGTAGACTGCGGCCATCGATCCCAAGACCCGCTGCGTCTCCTGAATGGTACTTTTGATCTCCTGTACTTCCACCTGATGGGACACCAGCAGATTATCCTCGATCAGCTCATGAAAAATATGGTTGTTGCGCACCTGATACATCCGCAGCAAAACGCCCATTGCCAAGCCCATCAGGATCACACAGATCACCAGCGCCGCAATACGCCAGCGCCTGATCTCCTGACTGTTCTCATCACCTTTATGTCTCATGCTCCACACCTTCATTCGCTGGAAATTGTTCCGCTCTGCCAGCGGACATCTGCGATGCTTTATCCAAGTAAGTTCATCTCAATTATACAAACAGCCGCAGTCAATTACAAGCCGCAGATAAGCAATTTTGCACCATCTGGCCAGAACAAAAAAGCTAGACCCTATCAGCGCGTCTCACGCCAAAAGAAGCCTCAGTACGGCCTCGCCCTTAAAAAGTGTTCTATTTTGGCCGATTTTTCACAAATTGATATAGCCCTGCGGCCGCGAATAAGGTATAATCATCTTACACGACAAAAACACTGATTTTTTTCAAAGTGAGGTCTCACATGAGCTATCTACTCATCTTTGTGTGCGCCCTATTGCTCGGCTTTGTCCTATTGGAGCACAAAAAACGCCCCTCTGCTGCCATTGGCCCCCAGCAAGCGGTGAGCACCTGTTCCGCGATCCAAGACTGTGCGTCCGTCTGCCTGCCCAAGATCCGCGGGTGCTATCCTGATTTTGACGATAAGCGCTATGCCCAGCAGGCGGAGGAAACGCTGATCTCCATCTTTCACGCCATTACCAAACAGGACAGCGATCTCTTGGTCCATAGCCATCCCCGGCTCAAAAAGCAGGTCGACTACATTATCGCCAATCAGCATTTAGATGGCCGCCTGACGTCCTACGACGGCGTTTCGCTTGAGCAGACTGCCTTAGCTGGCTGCCGTCAGGAAGAAGATCATTTCAATATCACCTTTCAGTGCGCGCTGAACTGCCGCAGCTACACGCTGCGCAATGATGAGATCATCAAAGGCAGCGCCACCGAAGAACAGCAGTATGTTTACAATGTCGTCCTGGATACGGACGGCTGGCTTTTCACCTATTTTGAGCGCAGCCGCTAGGCTGACGTTTTACAGGCAGGAGCAGACTATTTCCCGGGAAATGCCTCTTATTTCCCCAGTTCCTCCTGTGTTTTGCACAACCTGGAGCAGCGACTCCTATAACGAAAGAAGCGATCTCTGTATGCTACAACTCATTATCACCACTACCTTGGCCGGCGTCGTTGGTACAGGATTAGGCGGCGTGGTCGGCGCACTTTTCCGCAAGGATTCCAGCAAGACCATCAGTCTGCTCTTGTCCTTTGCCGGCGGCGTCATGATCAGCATCGTCTGCTTTGACCTCGTCCGCGAAGCCATCGAGACCAGCAATGACATCATCGCCGTGCTGACCGGTCTCTGCGCCGGCGTAGCTGTCGTTTATCTGCTCAATGCCGTCATCGACAGCAAGGCCAATCCCGAAGTGGCTCACATCGACGACGAGCATCCCAAGACCGCTGATGACATCGACGAACTGACTCACGCTGACCATTACAACGAACACCGCCGCAACAACGATTCCAAAGGCTCCCTCTTCGTAGCCGGCATCGTCATGGCCTGCGCCATTGCCCTGCACAATGTGCCTGAGGGCATGACCATCGGCGCCTCTTACGCTGGTGCGAACAGTATGCTCACCGGCACAGCCATGATCTTGGCTGTCCTCATCGGTATGCACAATATCCCTGAAGGCATGGCGGTCGTCGTTCCCTTGATCGGCGGCGGCATGAACCGCTTCAACGCCATCGCCATCACCGCTCTCAGCGGCTTTCCCACGGTCATCGGCGCTATCTTGGGCTATTGGCTGGGTGATGTAGGGCCTATCGGCCTCACCTTGAGCCTTTCCTTCGCCAGCGGCGCCATGCTCTATGTGGTCTTCGGCGAAATACTCCCCCAGGCCATCCTCATGTACCGCAGCAAACTGCCCACATTTTTTATCATTATCGGTATGGCGGTAGGCCTGTTGATGATCTATGGCTGACACAAAAATATCCCCCTTGGCGTGC
>CABVBB010000268.1 GCA_902496505.1 uncultured Peptococcaceae bacterium | reverse complement strand
CCCAGGCTGTCGCGGGGTGGGCTGCAGCTTTTTGCAGGCGTGCCCAGATCTCCGCGAGAGGTGGGCGGCCATAGCCCCATTGGTTGGAGACAAGGCTGTCTTTCTGGGTATTGCCCTCAAAAAATTCAGCGAGGGTCAAGAGGGGCAGCCGCCCGTCATAGTCGTCTAATAAGCGCTCAAAGGTGTGCAGTGCGATCATATCCTGTCGCCTCCTTCGGCTGAATAAGGGAGTGTCATCTAGTTGGAACATACCAGAAAAATACGGTTATGACAAGCAGCCAGCGCATCACTTTACACGATACGCTGGCTGCTTGGCTCATATTT
Source organism: uncultured Peptococcaceae bacterium (assembly GCA_902496505.1). GTDB lineage: Bacteria > Bacillota > Peptococcia > Peptococcales > Peptococcaceae > CABVBB01. The sequence goes on along the minus strand of CABVBB010000268.1, from coordinate 3,957 downwards.
GTTATAGCAGGCCGATGATATTCCAATAGGGGATGCCGATCAGCAGGAGGTAGAGGAAGGCCACGACCATTTTGAGGGCCAGGCCTTTCATGAAGTCGCCCAAGGTCATCATGCCGTAGGAGAAGGGGATGAGGTAGAGGGCGCATTCATAAGGGAGCAGAAGTTGATCCAGTCCTTGGTAAAAGGCATAGAGCACAGGATAGGGGTTGACGCCCAGGCTTTGGGCGATCTGGGTGAGCGGCGCACCGAGGGAAGCCATGGCGGCCAGCGGGGTCAGGAGGAAATTGACGATGACCGCGATCAGCCAGACAGCCACCAAGAGAATGGTGCTGTTCAGCCCATAGAGGTAGGGGAAGAGCATATCGGCCAAGATCTGGCCAAAGCCCAATTCTGTAGCGACCATGCCGATGGTCATGCAGCCGGTGATGAAGAAGAGGAACGGGTAGTTGACGCGCTGCAGATCTTCATTATCCGCGATCTGCAGGCCCGGCAAAAAGCCCGCGAAGGCGGCGACGAGGAAGCCGTACATCATTTCGTGGCCGCTGACCAGATAGAGGAAGAGGCAGATGATGATCACAGTCGCTTTCTTTTCAGCGGAGGTGACGCGGCCCAGAGCCTTTTGCTCCTGGAGGTAATAATCCTTGCCGTCAATGGCTGTCTCTGACTTGAACAGCTTGGACAAGAGGAAGACGAGGAGCGGGATCAGCGGCAGGAAGATGATATTCTGCTTGAGATAATCGATATAGAGGATGGGCATTTCAGCGGTGCCCATGAGGATACCTACATTGCTGGGGTCAAAGATGAAATAGCCGGGTACGAGAGTCGCGAATACACCCGTGAGCATGATGCCCGCGCCGGCCTTGGACTTGGTGATGCCCAGCGCTTTGCAGATGCCGTAGGTAAAGGCCGCTGTGACCGGCACGAAACCGCCGGGCATGGCGATATTGGAGATCATGCCAAAAAGGAAGATGCCCCAGAGGATGCCCGTATAAGTACCGCCGGTCTTGACGATGCACCAGATAGCGACCCGCTTGAGCAGACCGATGCGCTCCAGCGTATTGGACAAGATGAAGGCGCCCAGCACCATCCAGGGAATATTGGTGGTCCAGGGACGAAAAGCCGTATCCCATTCGGTCAAAGACAGCATGCAGTAGCCAATAGGCAAAATGATAGCGACGATGGCGTTGGGCAGAAGCTCCAGCGCAAAGCTGATGACGCCCCAAAGCGTCAGACACAAAAACAACTTGATGCTATGGTCAAAGCTGGCAGTCTCGGGCACACAAAAGACGATCAACGGGATGCCCAGCGCCAGCAGCCATTTTAAAACGGCAGTGCGTTTTTCTGCCGATGATAATTGAGCAGCAGTAGCCATGAATAAGTTCTCTCCATTCTCATAGGATCCTCTGGACGGCCGTCAGCAGGTCATGACAGTTATCCTAACAGATAGAGAGCCATCTTGCCCATCAGTTTCCTTTTGGGAGGCTACAAAGCTTCCTTGTGGGCTAGTGCGCTTCGTCCAAAAGATCGAACCGCTGGCGGATGATGTGCAAAAGCGCCGACAGGCAGGGATCAGAGAGCTGTGCCCGGCGGTAAAGCAGGCGGTAGCAGATGGCGGCGTGAGGATGCTCGACCGGAATGATGGCCAGCTGTTTTTTGGCCTCGAAGGAATAATCCTCCTGCCAGTCCAGCCGATTGGTCAGCCCATAGCCTAGACCGTCCTGGATCGCCTGACGGTAGAGGTCGGTGCTGCTGGTCTCCAGCACTACCCTGGGCGTGCCGCAGCCCGCGAAAAATCGTGCGGGCACTGCCGTATCAGCATACTGCACCAGCGGCTCATCCACCAGTTCTGCCGGCGTCAAGTGCCGCTTGCCAGCCAGCGCAGTCCGCTTGGCCGTGCAGACCAAAAGCTCCGCTTCGTAGAGCGATTCACAAAGCAGCTCATCTGCCGCAGGACAAGGCGTCTCTGCCCAATCGCCAAAAAGTGCCAGTTCCAGCTCGCCCTCCGCCACAGCCTGCGCCATCTGCTCGGCGCTGTAGTCGCGGACGCAGAGCTGTACGCCGGGATTTTGGCGGGAGAAAGTGTGGATGATGGTGTGCAGGAGTTCGTTGACGATATGGTAATTGATGCCCACCCGCAGCTGGCCGCTGAAAGCGGTCGTGACCGACTCCAGATAAGGCAGCACGTTTTTGCGCATGGCGTAATGCTCCTGCACGATGCGGCCCGCATGCTCCGCGACGATCTCCCCCACCTGGGTCAATTCCACACCATAATAATGCCGCTCCAAAAGCGGCGCGCCGATCTCCTGCTCCAGCGTCTTGATCGCCCAGCTCAGGCTTTGCTGCGAAATATAGAGTTCCCGAGCGGAAATACTGATGGATCTGCTCTGAGCCACATTCAAAAAGTAGATCAAATACTCGATGCGCATAGGGTTCATTCCTTTCTGATCAATACCCTCAGTATACTGCAAAACCCATTTGCGCGCAAAAAAATACAGCCCCTTGACTGATGATCGGTCAAAGAGGCTGTGAGAAAGTTATCCCTGCGCTTGGACGGTTTTTGGTCTGCCTTGGAAATATTTGAAGGCAATAGGGAGGATCACCAGCGTCAGCAAGACAGAGATGGTCATGAGGAAGCTGGTCGTGCTGGTATAGGCCCAGCTGGTCTCTTCGGCGGTGACGGCCGCGGCGCGGGCCAAGCGCAGGCCGACGATATTGCTGGCGATGCTGGTGATCAGCGCGCCGACCATTTGGCGCATCCAGTTGGTCAGGGCGGAGGCGTGGCCGGAAAGTTCCGGCGGGACGGCGGACATTTGGGCATTGGTGGTCAAAAGATTCATAAAGCCCACGCCCACACTGCGGACGCACATGCCCAGCATGACGAAAAGGATCGGGATAGCGGGCGTCATGCGCAGGAAGGGAAAGGCGCCGATGACTAGGCTGAGGACGCCCAAGACAGCCAGGGGGCGTTCGCCCAGCTTGGTGCTGATGACGCCGGCGATAGGCATAGCGAGGATGGTGCACAGAGCGCCGGGCAGCATGATGGTGCCGGTGAGCATAGGTGAAAGATGCAGCGCATTCTGCAAAAATAAGGGCATGACGAAAGTGACCATGTACATTGCGATGATAGTGATGCCGTCGGCGATAAAGGCTGCTGTGTAGCGCGGGCAGCGCAGGACGCTCAGGTTGAGCAGCGCATCATGCCGATTGCGGCTTTTGATCACATAGACAATGAGGCAGAGCGCACCCATGGCAGCAGTCAGGAAGAAGAGCGGAGAGAAGCCCCAGCTGGCCAGATTGCTGAAAGCAATGAGCAGGATCAGACTGCCCGCTGAGGTGAGGGCCAGGCCTGTGACATCCAGTTTGGATTGATGGTTGACGGGACTTTTGGGCAGGCTGTGCAGACTGAGACACAGCGCCAATAAAGCCAGCGGCACATTGATGAGCAAGAGAAACCGCCAATCAGCAAAGTTCAGGATCGCGCCGGAGATGCAGGGCGGCATAGCGCCGCCGAGCATGGTCGCCATACCCCAGAAGCTCACCGCCTGCGTCTGCGCACTGGCTGGCACAGCCTGATAAAGCATAGCCATGGTCAAAGGAGCCAGCAGTCCAGCCGTCAAGCCAAAGAGGAAACGCACCACGATCAGCGCTTCGATACACCAGGAAAAGGTGCCTGCTGCGGAGAGCAGCAATACCAAAAATACGGCCATATTGAATACGCGGCTGTAGCCGAAGCGATCGCCCAGATACCCCGCTGCCGGCGTAATGATGCCCGTGGCCAGGAGATAGCCGGAGGACAGCCACTGCACGGTAGAGACAGAAGCGTGAAAGCTCTCCATCATCAAAGGCATCGCCACATTGAACATGGTGATGTTCATCGCGCCGATCAAAGCACCGATGCTGAGGACGATCATAACAGATAAACCTTTTTGTTTGGGCAAGAGGACCCCTTCTTTCGTG
>CABVBB010000267.1 GCA_902496505.1 uncultured Peptococcaceae bacterium | reverse complement strand
GACCGCCATTTCGGGATCGGGGCAGACGGCGTGATGCTGGTGCTGCCCTCCGATCAGGCGGATATTCGCATGGTTATATTGAATAGCGACGGCAGTGAAGCAGAGATGTGCGGCAATGGCATCCGTTGTTTTGCCAAATTTGTTTATGAAGAAGGCATCGTCACCCAAAATCCCATGACCGTAGAAACATTGGCGGGGATCATGGTGCCGGAGGTCGTGACTGACGATACGGGCCGAGTCACGTTAGTCACAGTGGATATGGGCGAACCGATCCTTGCGCGCAGCGAGATCCCCATGCTTGGCGAGAGCGAACAAGCTGTTGCTGAGACGATCTTTGTGGACGAAACGCCCTTTACGATCACAGCGGTCAGCATGGGCAATCCTCATTGCGTGACCTTTGTAGACGATATCACCAAAGCCGAACTGGAGAAATGGGGCCCGCTTATGGAGCGCAGTAGCTATTTCCCGAAGAAGACCAATGTAGAATTCGTCCAGCCATTAAGCCGCCAAGAGGTGATCATGCGGGTGTGGGAACGGGGCGCCAGCATCACTATGGCCTGCGGTACAGGGGCCTGCGCCACAGCAGTTGCCTGTGTGCTGAATGGTCTGACGGAGCGGCAGGTGACGATCCATCTGGATGGCGGCGATCTCCAGATCCACTGGGAGGAAGCGTCTAACCACGTCTTTATGACTGGCGCGGCAGAGACAGTGTTCACTGGCGAGATCTGAGCATCGATAGAAGCGGAAAGGAAGCGGTCGGTATGTTTGAATCACGCTGCGGTGTACCCTGCAAGAGCTGCGACAGAAAAGAGGCCGTCTATTGTCAGGGCTGCCTGCATATGGACAAGCCCTTTTGGGGCGGTGACTGTGCGGTCAAATCCTGCTGTGAGGGGAAGACGCTGGATCATTGCGGCGTCTGTCCCGATTTTCCCTGCGATATGCTCGCCCATATGGGCATAGAAAAGGGCTTCGATCCTGAACCAAAACTGGCTAACTGCCGCCAATGGGCAGCGGAGAGGTAAGCAAAAACGCAGATGACCCTTTGGGGGATCACCTGCGTTTTTTGTGCGTCGGTACGGGCAATGATCATTTGAGCGGAAACATTTTGAGCATCAGCGGATAATAGAGTCTCTTGGGCAGGAGTCGGGTGAGCAGATTTTCTACAGTCCCCGTCCAGCCGCCGCAGATACAGACAGGCTGATCGTGTGCCAAGGCGCGGAAGGAATAGGCGACCACCTGCTGAGGCTCTTCCCAGCGCATGATGCCGCGGTTCACTTGCTTGTCCTTGCTCATGCCCATCTTGAGCTGGAAATCGGTCTTGGTCAGGCAGGGACACAGCGCCTGCACACGGATGGCACTGCCTTGAGCGCGCAGATCCAGATACAGGCCTTCGGTAAACTGCTTGATAAAAGCTTTGGTGCCGGAATAAAGCGCATTGCCCGGTACGATGACGTAGGCGGCATCCGAAGCCACATTGATGAGGGTACCGCTGTTGCGGGAAAGCATCTGTGGCAGGACAGCCTGAGTGAGACGAGTGACGCAGAGCACGTGGAGGCTGAGCATCTTGGCCGTATCCTCAGAAGACTGTCGGGGAAAAGTTCCTTTGAGCCCGAAGCCGGCGTTATTGATCAGCACATCCACCGTGGAGCTCCGCAATTTTTCACTCAAGGTGTCTATGGCGTCGGCTGAGGCGAGATCCAGGAACAGGCATTGGCAGAACACATGGTAATGTTCTTCGAAAAACTGCGCATTTTTTTCCAGCAGTGCTTGTCTGCGGCCGATCAGGATCAGATCATAGCCTAATTTGGCATAAGCTTCGGCAAAAGCCCGGCCAATACCGCTGGTAGCGCCAGTAATGCAGGCGACAGGAGGATCGGACATAGAGAGGACCTCTTTTCTTAAGCTAAAGGGAAGGTGAATATTATTCATTTATCTGTTGTCAGCATATCATGACATGGATGATTTGTCAATGAAAAGCATTCATTAATAGACTGCGTCGTCAGGCAGGGATTTGCCAAAGAAAGGGCGAATCTGCTGACCTAGAATAAGGAGGGATGATCATGGAGATTGACGAGTTTGACAGTAAAGTCAGCGCTATCACGGCGAGGCGTCCGCAGTTGCTGGCCTTGGAGCGAGACCGGAAAGCCACTGAGGAGATGCTGGACTGTGTGGAAGCCTATTATCAGATGCGGCTGCCCAAGTCGTATAAAGCGTTCGTCCAACGTTATGGCGGCGGATATTTTGGCGCTGTCCTCGTTTTTTCCTGTGATGCAGCCGGAGCGTTTTATCTGCCCGATCACGCCGGCAAAGAATGGGTGACCCAGCACGCTTTTTTGCCGCTCATCGATTTGGAGACCGGCGATTATTTGGGCTTTCGGATCCGTGAGGGGAGCGTTGAGGATAGCATTGCTTGGTATGATCATGAGGAAAATGCTTGGCGGGAAACGGACAGGGACTTTCTTGAGCTGCTTTTAGAGCAGGGACTGAGGACAGCGCTCTAAGAGCCATATTTTTTGATGCAGAGCGCGGTGTTTGGACAAGCGGTGAACTGGGTATGAACATACGGCAGTATCCGTGGAAATATTCCGTGCAGAAGCAAGAATGGCTGTCCATCGGGAAAAGTTTGTGGTAAGATAACAAAGTAGGATCACGTTGAGGCGGAGAACTCAGTGTCAAGGAGGAAATAGAATGGAAGCCAACGAAAAAACACGATTATCAGTCAAGATCCATGGAGAAACATACCACATGAAGGCCACTGAAAATCCTGAGCGGGTCTTGGAGATCGTCCATATGGTCGATGAGCAGATGAATGGCATTTCTGACAAGATGCCAACGCTGAATTATAAGGATGTCGCTGTCTTGGCGGCGCTCAATATTGCTGAAGAATATTTCAAGCTGCGGGATGATTACAAGGTCCTGGTCGATCTGATCGAAGAGGATAAGCACTAGGCGAATCAAACCTTTTTATTTTACGGATAATAGTAGTGTTCGCCCATTTTAAATGGTATACTACAGCATAGAATAATCTGCCTAAGGGCAAATTTGAGGATAGAATGGAGCGGTGTATAATGTTAAAAGATCAAATTGCAGCGTTTTTAAAGGAGCAGGCGGTCGAGCCTGATGATTTCAAGATAGGAACACGTTTTGCTCACGTTTTGGTGCGGATGGGCGACTTGACCGCAGTACCTTATGACGGTGAAGACGGCATCGCTAGTCTGCTGGAATATATGGAGCGCAATGAGTGGATGGGCATCTATGAAAATGATGACATCATCGGTGTGCGCAAGGGCATGGCTACTGTTTTGTTATTAGCAGGCGGACAGCTGGAACTGCAGATCGAGAAGACGGACAACCTGCAGCAGATCGACAAGGCTTATTTGGACTTTTTACAGGGCATCATGGCTGAGCTCGAAGCACGCAAGCAGATCCTTTTGGCTGTCGGTTATCAGCCAGTGACCAAAGCCGAGGATATCGCCCTCGTGCCGATGGCCAAGCATCAGCTGATGGACGAATTTTTGGCGGATCATCCTACTGGCCGTCAGTTGGAGAAAGCTGCTGCCCCGATGACTGTGACCATCGATTATGCGCACTCTGACGACTTCGAGAAAAAATATCGTGTAGCCACTGCTTTGGCGCCAGCTTTCGCAGCCCTCTTTGACAATACCGCTATGTGGGGCGGCGAGGAATATACGGGCTTCTGCGGCACCACCAAGCTGCGCAATGAATCCAATAAAAAGATCACCTATGTTCCCGGCGTCTTGACCGACGGCAACTACAAATTCAACCAATACGCTGATACGATCACCAAAATGCCTGCCGTAGCTGTAGCTCAGGGCGAAGAGATCGTTTCCGCAGGAGATAAGACCAATGAAGAAGTCTTCGGTGATCGTGACGTCACCACAGATGAGATCATCGGCATGCTCAATATGTGCCAGGCGGATGTCCGCGCAACTGAGCAGGGCATCGAGCTGCGTATGGTCGACAGCCTGCCGTATCCGCTCAATATGGCCTTTATCGCCTTGGTCAAAGGCTTGTTCTACAACCCAGAGCAGCTGGATGCTGCATTGGAATACGCTGGCAACTTCAAGCAGTTCGATATTGACGCCATCAAGCTGGCTATCGTAGAAAACGGCATGGAAGCCAAATATGGTGAAGGGGCTATCGCTGATCTGGTCAAAGACTTGCTCTTCATGGCGACGCCTTTCCTGCCGCAGTTCGAGCAGCACTATCTGCAGCCGCTGGATGCTGTCATCTTCAAAGGCATCACCCCCAAGAAAGTGACCACCAGACAGC
>CABVBB010000266.1 GCA_902496505.1 uncultured Peptococcaceae bacterium | reverse complement strand
CCGCAGCAGCTGGCGGGATCTTCCATCTCCACCAGATCATTGCCCATCGCCTGCAAAAGCTTGCGCGGTTCCCGCGTCACCTGCAAGCCGCGGGTCAAATGGCAGGGATCGTGATAAGTGACCGTGGCTGCGCCTAAAAGTTTGGGTACATCCACGTGCAGCACATTGACCAGGTAATCATTGAGGTCGATGACCTTGCTCTGCATCTTGGCATACTGAGCCAAAAGCTCTTGATCAGTCTCATCAGCTAAAAGCTTCGCCCACTCATCCTTCACGGTCGTTGCGCAGGATGGGCAGACAAAAATGATGTGCTCATACTCGTCGCTGGCAAACAGACGGATATTGGTCTTGGCCAGTTCCAGCGCATCCGCGGTATCGCCGCTCATGATCGCCGGCAGACCGCAGCAGGCCTCTTGGCTGAAGGTGACCATCTGGATCTGATTGGCCATGAGGATATCGTAGACATCCACGCCCAGCTGAGGCGTGCAGTAGTTGACCACGCAGCCTGCGAAGAAGGCCACTTTGCCCTTGGGATGGGCCAAAGGCGAGCGCTTGCCGATCAGCTCCGCAAAGGAACGCTCCGCCAACTGCGGCAATAACCGTTCTGTCGGCACACCCAATTTCTCCAAGTCGAAGCGCGCTGTGCTGCCCGCTTGACCTGCCTTCTTGAGGCCTAGGCTTTGGAAATTGCGCGCCAGTTTCATCGCACCGCGCAGCTTATTGTGGGACAAGAGCTTAAAGACTGAGCCCTTAGCCACGCCCAAGCCCTTTTGTTCCACGACGTCTGCCCGCAGTCTGGCGATCATATCCGGCGTATGCATGCCCACTGCGCAGGCTTCCTCGCAGCGTTTGCAGCCGATGCACAGCGACAGTCCCGCATCCTGCGCCTTATCCAATGCTTCCCCGTGGAAAGCCGCAAAGATCGCGCCGCGGCCGCCCAGATATTTGTAGCCATACTGATTGCCGATCTCTGCATAGACTGGGCAGAAATTGAGGCAGCTGCCGCAGTTGATGCAGTAAAGCGTTTCACCATAACCCTGCTCGATAGCCTCGTAGCGGCCCTGGGTCAAAAAGACCACATGCACTTCCTCCGGCCCCTGCGCACTGCTCAAAAAATCCAGCGCCGTTTCATTGTACTGGCTGACGCCGTCGATGACCGACACATAGGTGCCGATATCCTGACCTACGCCGTACGCTGAATCCGCCTTGACCACCATCAAACCGTCGGTCAGAGTCGGTTACGATCTTTCGATGCCGGCGATGACGATATGCACCCGCGGCATACTGGTCACGCAGCGGATATTGCCCTCATTTTCCGTAACAAAGACAGAACCCGTCTCTGCATCGATGGCATTGGCGCCGGAAATACCCACATCCGCGCCTAACAAATAATCCCGCAGACTGCGCCGGGCCGCTTGGACCAAGACCTTTTCATCATTAGGCAGTTCTTCGCCTACATCTTTGGATAAAAGCTTCGCACACTCTTCCATGGGCAGATGGATCGCTGGTGCCAGCGTATGGGTCGATTTACCCTTACCCTCCAGCTGCGTCAGGCGGTCGCCTAGGTCTGTTTCCACGACGGTAGCGCCCTTGCTCTGCAAATAATTGGTGATGCCGATCTCTTTGCCGGCATTAGTCTTGGACTTGACCACCAGCTGCTCCTTGACCACACCTGCAATATAATCTCTGGCTCCCTGCTCGCTTTTGGAGACAAAGACCTTGCAGCCTTTAGCCTCCAAAGCTTTGATCGCCTGCGGCAGCAACGTGTCCAGATGATTGATAGAATATTCCTTTGTGCGGCGCAGTGCTTTTGTCAATTCCGGATAGCGTGCCGTCACCTGGAGCATACTGGGACGAATGAAGCCAAAAGCCCGTTGTCTGCCGAGCCAGGCTTGCTGGTCATTCAGCCCTTCTTCGATTTTTTTCTTTAGATCTGTCTCGCTCACAATCAAGCCCCCTATACCTTATATTCATAAATTTCCTCTAACACCTCGTGCATTTTCTCATTATCTATGATTCTGACGCTAAATACAATGGTTAATTTTCTTTTTTTGTCTATTTATGGCATAAGTTTTTTTGAGTAGCCAACGCTGCTGGAAAAGCATACAATAAAGACAGAGCAAGTCTGTTCGAAGGAGGTTTTGACATGCGGACCGTTACCATCTGCACCCAAACTTTTTGTCCCTACTGCATCCAGCTCAAGATGCTTTTCAAACGCTGGGGCATCCCTTACAATGAGATCAATATGTCCGAGCGTCCTGACGAGGAGCTGAAAGCCCTGCGCGATGAGACCAGTTTTTACACGCTGCCGCAGGTATTCGCCGGCGATGATTTCTTAGGCGGCTATGACAATATCCTGAGCTTGTACCAATCCGGCAAACTCTTCAAGCTGTTAGGCATAGAAGACAAAAATTGACCAAAAGGCGCCACAAAAAAGCCTTTCCCCTGCACACTATGGGGAAAGGCTTTTTTTATAGGATAACGCTCTCAAAGATATTTGACCTTTTTGGAACGGATCTGTTCACATTCAAACCGCCATCTTTTCGCCGCCTCCACCGGGCTGCATAAAAACGGATGATAGATATGCGCCGACCGCACGAAGGAAGTTGTCTGCAGGCCCTTTTCCTGACTGATCTCGGCCAGCCAGCGGCAGCAGCCTGCCTCAGTTTCATTCATGATCTCGCCGGGCGTGATATTGTAAAAATGCACGGCAACAGCTTCTGGAAAGACCTGCACCTCGACCAGTCCCTGACGGACCGTTTCATTGATGCTGAAGCTGCCTCGTTTATAATAATGCCATTTTTCCGGCAGCAGGCGGAAGCAATGGGCGGCAATGCGCTTGGCATCATCACCTTCAAAATGATAATACTCGCTGTCCTTCGGCGTCATCTCGTACGCTTTGTGCTGCAGCTTGACCGTCCGGTAGATATTTTCGATGGTATCTGTGCCCTTAGCTTTGATCATTAGCGGCTGCGGCAGCAATTCCAAAAGCTGCTCCAGCACTTGATTCAATTCATCCAAATGCTTGCTGTAGAAAATGATCTGCTCCTTTTGGGCGATGATCTGCGCCATAAAAATATCCAGAATATCGATGCTGCCTTTTTCGGACGTTTCCTGTTTGAACCATTTATAGTAAGTCTGCTCATTCGTCTCGCCAGTGATCTCTACATTGCGCAGCTCTTCCAGGACTTGACATACTTCTTCCATAGCCCCTTCGATGACGCTGACAAAGACTCGGTCATCCAGCGGATTGAGCTCTGATTGATCGGCCAGTGTCTTCAAAACATTGATATCGACTGTCTTGATCCACCAAGTGCCGTCTTCCTGAGCAAACTCAAAATAGACCTGCGTTTCCAAAAGCTTCTCCGACGGGCTAAGTAAAAGCAGATGCCCCGTCAGCAATTCAGGCTTGTCAGCAGATATCGGCCGCCAGTTGACCCGCAAGATGCGGCAAGACTGTAGCTCATGATTCCACGCATGACAGTAAGCCTCACGGCTACTAAGCTTCCTGCGCTGACTGGGTGCCAAGAGATCATAGGCGAGTCCTGAATCACTGCTGACACAGGCCTCCAGATAACATTCTGCTGCCACTGTCTGATCCATATCCTGTACATAAAAACTCATATCCGGCCGCTTCGCCGCGTTATAATACACTGCGCTGCCCATATGTCTGGACTCGATCGTGCTCAGCAAGTCCACATGTTTGCCATAGCGGTAGTTTTGCAGCAAAGCGTCTCTTAAAAGCGCGATCCCTTGCTCATAAGTGATCTCCTCATAGGGTTCCTTCTGCAAAAATTGCTTGATCTCTTCTTTGCTGGCATCAGCAAAAAATTGATGATCAGAAATACCTTCCTCATCAAAACGCAAACCAAAATACTCTGCGCCTTCCTGATACTGCGCCTCAAAGATCAGCATCCTGCAATAGCCTTGCAGCCGTGTTTTCGTCACAAAAATACGATAGTGCTGATGCGAAGGTGTCTGCGTATCTTTTCCGATCTTCAGGACATCCAAAAACTCTTCCAGATCAGCAGGGTCTATATCCACTCCCTCGCTTCGTTTCATCAGCCAAACCACCTTCGTCATAGTGACAACCTTCCCTTTCTTTTCAGTGATCCGATCCTCAAGCCTTCCCCCTCGCGATGCCCACAGCTAACCAAAGCTTTGCCATAACGGCTTGAGGACTACTTGCATAAGTTTAACATAGTTTCCAATTTAGTTCACCGCCTTATATCGGCAGTTTTTCGACAACCCCGTTCTACTTCTCATTATTGAGCCGCTATCCGCAAAAAATCTTTA
>CABVBB010000265.1 GCA_902496505.1 uncultured Peptococcaceae bacterium | reverse complement strand
CAAGACAGCAGCTGCTGGTGATGGTGAGATCGTTTTCACGCCGCCGTATATGAGCTACGCCAATCATTATATTTTGACGACACTTTCGCAGATGCAGCCAGATGGGGAAACGGTCTTTGCGTATGACATCAAGATGGGCGATATCCAAAAATTGGTGACTGCGCAGAATCGTTTTACAGATGAGCAGTTGATGATCTATGATGCCGAAGGTACGATCATCGGCAGTACGGACGCTGATTATCTAGGAGGCAATTTATTTGCCTCAGCGGAGGAAGCAGCCGCAGTGGTCAGCCAAGCGCAGGAGGAATTGCAGGCAATAGCGGCTGACGAGGCAGAAGAACGCTCTAAGGCCGAGGATAAGGTGGCCTTTGCCTCTGCGTTCTATGACTTCAGGCAGGGATTTGCAGAGGGATTGGATAAACTTTTGGCGCATGAGCAAGAGGCGGTGCGTCTCTCGATCGATGGCAAAAGCTATTTTGGTTATCTTTTAAAGGGTACGGAATATGGCTTTTTAGTGTTGGTTCCTTGCTGGTCTATGCTCAAGGCGACGTTATCCAACTGGCTGATACCATTTTTGCTCATTGAGCTGCTTTTAGTCTACGGCCTGGCTCGTGTCAATAGAGCTTTGCGTAACCAGGAGCTCAGGGATGCTTATGTGGAATTGGGCCAAACGCAGAAACGTCTGGAGATCGCTTTAAGTGCTGCACAAAAGGCGGCGGCTATTGATGATCTGACCGGGACGATGAATTTCAAATCCTTCCGCAAGGAGGTGGCAGCCATTTTGGATGCGATGGAACCAGAGGAGCGGGGCATCTTAATCATGATCGACGGCGACCATTTCAAGCGGGTCAATGATACGTATGGTCACAGCATCGGTGATGAGGTCATCAAATTATCAGCGCAGATGATCATTGGCCGTATCCGGACCGTGGACTTGGCCTCGCGTCTGCACGGCGATGAATTTGCTATCTTTATCGCCAATACCGATGATTATGCTGTAGCCAAACGCATCATGGAGGATATCAATCATTCTATCGTCAAAGAAGCCAAGCGCAGAAATATCCCGTTCATCACTTTGTCGGCTGGTGCCGTGATCGCCAAGCACGGGGATTCTTATGCTGAATTGGCCAAAATTGCGGATGAAGCGCTGTATAAGGCTAAAGAAAGCCATGATGGTGGTTTTGCTTACTAAAATTTGGGAGTAAATCTGCTGTATAAAGGTCATACTCATGAGAGTATGGCCTTTTTTATGTTATGGTATAAAGGAGTGAGCGTGATGAAAGATAAGATTTTATATACCAAGGATATTTTGAAATTGGAGATCGCTGAGGAATTGGGATTTTCGGAAAAGATCCGTCAGGCAGGCTGGGGGGAATTGACGTCTGCCGAATCGGGCAAAGTGGGCGGGATATTGAATCGGTATATGCGCCAAAGAAAATGGATCTAGGCAAGTATTATTAGCTGTTATAAAACAGTAAACAAAATATGTTGCTATATCACTCGTGTTATATTATAATAAATTAGAATTCGGGAAATGAAGGAAAGGCGTGACAATATGCCAAAGACAAAGCACGAGCTTATTTTGAAATATATCGAGAATCTGGAGATCGGTGCTAAGGTCTCCGTTCGACAGATCGCTAAGGATCTGGCCGTCAGTGAGGGAACGGCTTATCGGGCGATCAAGCAGGCGGAGAACAAGGGACTGGTCAGTTCTATTCCCAAGGTGGGCACGATCCGCATTGAGGAAGTCCACAAGAAAAAGATAGAAGACCTGGCCCTGCAGGAGATCGCGATGATCGTGGAAGGCACCATCGTGAGCGGCGAGAACAATCTGGAGCGTATGCCCAAAACGTTCGTCGTCGGCTCGACAGTAGAGATATTGGCGGAAAAGCCGCTGGATGAACAGACGTTGGTCATCGTCAGCGGTTTGGAGCAGATCCAGCGGCTGGCGGTGAAGAAGAAGGCAGCTTTGCTGCTGACAGACGGCACATTTATGAACGAAACGCTGCTGGCACAGGCGCGGTCCTATGGCGCCCCCGTCATCCAGACGCCCTACGATACCTTCGTCGCGATCTCTATGATCAACAAGGCGATCTATGAGCGCTTAGTGGAGCAGGAATTGGTGCGCTTGGAAGACATCATGTGCAAAAAGATCGACTGCCTGCATCCGCAGGATACCATATCGGACTGGCATGAATTGACGCTCAAATCAGGGCACAGCCGTTTTCCGGTGGTCAACGGCAGCAATGAATTGGTCGGCTTGGTCTCGCCGCTGGATGTGACTGGTCAAAGCGGTAATATTCCCATCAGCGAAGTGATGAGCACCGAGATCTTGACTGCTTCACCAGGCCAATTGGTCAGTCATCTTTCCCGGCTGCTGGTCTGGGAGGAATGCGAATTGGTGCCTGTGGTGGATGAGAAAAATATCCTGCTGGGCGTCGTCAGCCGTCAGGATATCATCCAAGCGCTGCAGCAAACGCAGAAACAGCCGCAATTTGGTGAAACGGTTGACAATTTGACCTTGAGCGGCTTTAAGCTCACTGATAATAGCGAGGGTGTAGCGATCACCGGCAAGATCACTCAATTCATGGTCAATGAGCAGGGCGTAGCCAGCACCGGCGCTCTGACGATGATCATCAGCAACGCGGCGACCATTGCTGCCCGCAAGATACTCAAATGGCAGACTGCCATCGAAGACTTTATGGTCACGCAGATCAATCCGCTCAATGTCGATCAGGAAGTCGTCTGCCGAGTCGCTTTTTTGAAGATCGATAAGCGCAGCTGCAAGCTGGAGGTCATCATGGCGGATGAAGATACCCTATACTGCAAAGCGCTTTTGAATTTGAAATGGCTGAAAAAATAGCTTGGGATCATCATCCCGTCAGAACCCCGCTCCGTTCGCCTTTATTTTGAGGACAGAACAACGGGGTTTATCCTTGTCTGGGAGGTCGGGCTTGTCAAATGTCCCTTGAGGGCGCATAATGGATGCAGATATTTGGCAATAAGAAAGTGAGGATGCAGATGGAAAAGCCTTTTGTACATTTACATAACCATACAGCCTATAGCCTGCTGGACGGCGCCAGCAAGCTTGATACGCTGATCGAACGGGCGCTGGAGCTCAATATGCCAGCTCTAGCGATCACTGATCATGGGGTCATGTATGGGGTCGTGGATTTTTATAAGGCCTGCAAGAAGGCAGGCATCCAGCCGGTCATCGGCTGTGAAGTCTATGTGGCGCCGCACTCCCGTTTTGACAAAAAATCCGGGATCGATGATTCACCGTATCATTTGGTGCTCTTGGTGGAAAATGAGACAGGCTATCATAATTTGACCAAGCTGGTCTCCGAAGCGTCGCTGAACGGCTTTTATTACAAGCCCCGTATCGACCGTGAATTGCTCAGCAATCATCATGAAGGCTTGATCGCCTTGAGCGCCTGCATGGCTGGTGAAGTGGCGCAGGATATCCTCAAAGATGATCTGACAGCGGCACGGGAAGCCATCATCTGGTACCGTGATCTTTTCGGGCCGGAGCATTATTATCTGGAGATCCAAAATCAGGGGATCTATGAACAAGTCAAGCTCAACCGAACCATTGCTGAACTGGGCCGTGAACTCCAGGTGCCTTTGGTAGCGACCAATGACAACCACTATGTTTATGTGGAAGACGCCAAGACTCAGGATATCATGATGTGTATCCAAATGGGCAAGACTCTGGACGATACCAATCGGCTGAAATTCGACAGCAATCAATTTTATCTCAAAAGCTATGATGAAATGTACCAGGCGCTGGGCGAATACCCCGAAGCGCTGGATAATACGGTCAAGATCGCTCAGATGTGCCATTTTGATTTTGAATTCGGCAATAACCATATGCCGGTCTTTGAGATCACGACTGGCGAAAGTCTGGAGGAATACTTGCGCCGGTTGTGTCTGGAGGGACTGATCGAGCGCTATCAGACCCCTACACAGGAAGCGTATGACCGCTTGGATTATGAACTGGGCGTTATCCACCAGATGGGCTATGATGGCTATTTCCTCATCGTGTGGGACTTTATCCGTTATGCCCGTGAAAAAAATATTTACGTTGGACCGGGACGCGGTTCAGCGGCAGGCAGTATCGTTTCTTATGCACTGCATATCACAGATATCGATCCGCTGAAATACGATCTGCTGTTTGAACGCTTTTTGAATCCTGAGCGCATCAGCATGCCAGATATCGATATCGATTTCTGCTACGAACGTCGAGGTGAGGTCATCGATTATGTGGTCAGCAAATACGGTCAGGATAAGGTGACGCAG
>CABVBB010000264.1 GCA_902496505.1 uncultured Peptococcaceae bacterium | reverse complement strand
TGGATGAGGCGGGCAAGTCTTTCATCGGCTGGCTGGATGAAGAGGATGTGGAGCGTTTGAAAAAAGGACCGATCGGCGCATAGGAAAGCTCAGCGAACGGTAAAAAACCGTCGCTGAGCTTTTTTTTGATGGAGCGATGGTCAGGCGTTTAGCTTGGTACGGGAATGCGGCAGCAGTTGATGCAGATCCAGCCGAAATTGCCGGGTGAGGACTAGAAGCGCAAAATAGATCAGCCCGCCAGCGACGATGGCACAGAGGAGTCCGAGCGTGGGACCGAGGAGCATAGCCAGCCCTTTGCGCAGCGGTGGAAGCAGGAGGAGCATAAAGACGCCGTTGGCTAAGGGCAAGAGGACCTGAGCAGCGCTGAGGCGGAGGGAGACTTCTTTGAGGATAGAGAGGAGATTGAGCAGACATTGGGCGATGTAGCCGAGGACGAAAGCGAGAGCGATGCCGGAGGTGCCTTGGTGTCTTTGGGCGACGAAGAAATAGATACAGACCAGCTTGGCGACAGCGCCTAAAAGATTGTTGATAAATACGGCCTGCGTCTGGCCCAGACCTTGCATGATGCCTACTGTGGTCTGACCGACATAGAGAAAGATCGCCCCCAAGGTCAGGATACGCAGCAGCGGCCCTAATTGGCCGATATGGAAAAGGATCTGCGTCAAAGCGCCGCCATAGCAAAAAAGCACGATGATGATCGGGAGACTGAAAATATACGTCAGCCGGATGGCTTCGCTGCACAGTGCGGCCATTTCCTGCCGATGGTGGGCAGCGCTGGCTTTGGATATGGCCGGTACCAGAGAGGTGGCCAGCGCGCCGGTGAGGACCATAGGGATCGTGAGCAGCGTCAGGGCGACACCGGAAACTTGGCCGTAAATGCTCGTGGCTTGGCTTTGATCGTAGCCCATCTGCAGCAGACAGAAGGGGATGAGGCTGGCTTCAAAGGCCATATCCAGTGTCGAAGTGAGGCGGGTCAGCGTAGTGGGGATGCCCAGCGCCATGATCTCTTTAAGCAGTCTGCCCACAGCGCGGCGGTCAGAGGACACCGGCTTGGGCCATTTTTTGATGGAATGACGATAAAAGACGGCGATGAGGAGCATGCCTGCCAATTCACCGGCCATCATGCCGCCGGCCAGCCCCACTGCAATGAAGCGGACGCCGTAAGGTTTGAGCAGGACGATAAAACAAAGGCCTGTGGTCAAACGAACAAGTTGTTCGGCGATCTGCCCCAGAGAGGGATAGACCATCTGCTGCAGGCCTTGGAAATAGCCGCGGATGATGGAGGATATAGGCACGATGATGATGCCGGGCAGTAGCATATAATAGCACCAGACCATGCGGGGATCGCTGTGCAGATGACCAAAGAGCATCGGCATCAATATGATGCTTAGGAGCAAAAAGCAGCCGCTGAGCAGAAAGACGATAGAGAAGGCTAGCTTCATCGTCCGGCGAATAGAGGCCATGTCCTGGCGGGAGCGCTGTTCGGCAATGAGTTTGGCGATGGCTAAGGGGATGCCGGCGGTGGCCAAGACGACGAAGGCGATGTAAAAGGGATAGGCCATGTTGAGGATACCGACAGGTTCAGTGCCGATGAGGCGGATGGTGACGATCTGGTAAAAGAAGCCTAGTATTTTTAAGATGATGCTGGTCGCAAAGAGGATCAGCGTACCGCGCATGAATTGATGGTCGGTCATATTGTCGCCTCCAGCTTTTTTTACATAGATATGTGTAGAGGGGGCGAAATAGGCCTATGATCTGCCTTGGCGCAGTTTTTTTCAAGGATTTGCAGCGTGCTGGCAAGCAAATGGAAAGTATTTTTATAAATTGGCGGGAAAAAAGAGGGTTTTCAGCTTTTTTGTGCAATTATATATAATATATTTTTATTTATCACGAGGCATAAGGAGGAATCACAATGCAGGTATTTGAATCAAGCAAAATTCGCAACGTAGGAATCGTAGCACACGGTGGAGCGGGGAAAACGTCCTTGACAGAAGCTATGCTGTTTCAGAGCGGTTATACCAGCCGAATCGGCAAGACAGAAGATGGCACCACAGTAACAGACTATTTACCAGAAGAGATCAAGCGCAAGGTCACGATCTCAACTGCTTTGGCTCCCGTTCTTTGGAAAGAACATAAGCTGAATTTGCTGGATACGCCGGGCTATGCCGATTTTATCGGTGAAGTGATCAGTACTCTGCGTGCCGTGGATAATTTGCTCATGGTCGTCTGCGGTGTGTCGGGCGTCGAAGTCCAGACAGAAGTCATTTGGGAATATGCCGAAATGGCTAAGCGGCCGCGGATGGTTTTCGTCAATAAATTGGATCGGGATAATTCCTGCTTTGAGACGGTCGTCGATCAGATGCGGGAAAAATACGGCACAGGCATCGTGCCCATCCATATCCCTATCGGTAAAGAACAGGATTTTCGCGGTTATGTGGATATCCTGACGCAGAAAGCGTACATTTTAGAAAATGGCAAGATGGTAGAAGCACCGGTGCCTGAGGAGATCGCGCCAGAGATCGAGGATTATCGGACGTATCTGATCGAAGTTTCGGCAGAGTCTTGTGATGAACTGCTGCTCAAATATTTGGATGGCGCGGAGATCACGGATCAGGAGATCTTGGCGGCTTTCCGCAGCGGTATCGCTGCCGGTGAGATCTATCCTGTTCTGTGCGGTTCTGCTCTTACCGGTATCGGTGTGACGGCTTTGATGGATGCTCTTATCGAACTGATGCCTGCTCCGCAGGGCGAAGCAGAGGTGGGCGGAGCGCCAGCCGCGCTGGTCTTCAAAACTTTGGCAGACCCCTTTGTCGGCAAACTGAGCTTTATGCGTATCTTAAGCGGCTCTTTCAAGGTGTCCGACGGGCTTTATAATATGAATCTGGAACAGGAAGAAAAACTCAGCAACTTCATCATCCCCTGCGGCAAAGCACAGGAGACGGTGCAGACAGCCAATGCCGGCGATATCGTCGCTGTAGCTAAGCTGCAGTATACCCAGACTGGTCATACCTTGACCACCAAAGGGCATACCGTCGCTCTGCAGGAGCCGATCGTCTTCCCGACGCCCAATCTGGCCATGGCTCTGCGGCCAAAAGCACGCGGTGATGAGGATAAGATCGGCAATGCATTGGCTCGGCTGATCGAAGAAGATCCGACTTTGCAGACTGAGAAGAATACAGAGACCAAAGAAACCATCCTGCGCGGCGTGGGCGATATGCATTTGGATATCGTGGCCGAACGGTTCAAAAATAAATTCGGCGTGGATGTGGAGCTCTCTGAGCCTAAGATCCCTTATCGCGAGACCATCAAGAAAGAGGTCAAGGTCCAAGGCCGGCACAAGAAACAGTCCGGCGGCGCTGGACAATTCGGTGATGTTTGGGTCCGCTTAGAACCGTATGCTGACGGTGATTTCCTTTTTACAGAAGAAGTCTTCGGCGGCGCAGTCCCCAAAAACTATTTCCCCGCTGTAGAAAAAGGTATTCGCGAGGCCATGAACGAAGGTTTCCTGGCAGGCTATCCAATGACCAATATCAAAGCAGTCCTCTATGATGGTTCTTATCATCCCGTGGATTCCAATGAAATGGCCTTCAAGATCGCTGGTTCTCTGGCCTTCAAAAAAGGCGCCGAGCAGGCATCGCCGATCTTGTTGGAGCCAATCATGGATATGCAGATCATCGTGCCGGAGCAGTACATGGGCGACGTCATGGGCGATCTGAACAGCAGAAGAGGCCGCATCATGGGCATGAATCCCACAGAAAACGGCCGTCAAATGATCGAAGCCCAAGCCCCTATGGCGGAGATCGCTAAGTATGCCATCGACCTCAAGGCGATGACCCAGGGCCGCGGCTATTTTACCACCACTTTCTCTCATTATGAAGAGGTACCCGCTAAGATCGCTGAGGGCATCATCGCTGCTCATAAGGGCTGATGCGCCCAAAGTATCAACAGACACCAGAGGCTAACGCGCTGCCTCTGGTGTTTTTTCGTGCAATAATGTTATTTGAGAGAAGAGTTAGCTGAAAAGCAATGCTTTTCCCGGCGATCTATGGTATAATAAAATGCCCAGGTTTCTGGGACAAATTATAGGTCATTTTGGAGGATATATGATTACCATTACCAATCTAAGTCTGAGCTTCAGCGGCAGCAAGCTGTTTTCAGACGTCAATCTCAAATTTACGCCGGGCAACTGCTACGGCATCATTGGCGCCAACGGTGCAGGCAAATCCACCTTTCTCAAGATCCTTTCCGGCGAATTGGAGCCGACCACCGGCGAGGTCTCTATTCCAGACAATATCCGCATGTCCG
>CABVBB010000263.1 GCA_902496505.1 uncultured Peptococcaceae bacterium | reverse complement strand
ACTAATATCAGCTAATAATTTTTAACGAACGCTCCTCCTATCGTGAGTGATCATAAGAAAGGATGACTATCATGCAAAACAATCCCTGCGCCCTCATCACCGGCGCTTCCCGCGGCATCGGGCAGGCCATCGCCCTAAAGCTCGCTCAAAACGGCTACGATCTGGCGCTCAATTACTACAGCTCTGAGCAGAGCGCCCGCAGCGTCCAGGAACAATGCCAGCAATACGGCGTTCAGGCCAAGATCTATCAAGCCGATGTGACCAATTACGACCAATGCGAAGCCATGGTCCAGCAGGTCCTGGCAGACTTCGGCCATATCGATGCTTTGGTCAATAATGCCGGCCGCACCAAAGACGGCCTTATCCTGCGCATGACACCGCAGGCCTTTGACGACATCGTCGACGCCAATCTCAAGAGCACCTTCAACATGACCAAGCTGGTCGGCACCAGCATGTTCAAGCAGCGTTCCGGCGCCATCGTCAGCATCAGCTCTGTCGTCGGCATCTACGGCAACGCCGGCCAATGCAACTATGCCGCTTCCAAAGCCGGCATCATCGGCTTCACCAAATCCGTCGCTAAAGAATTAGGTTCCCGCGGCATCCGCGTCAACGCTGTCGCGCCTGGCTTTATCCAGACCGACATGACCACCGTTTTAAAGCCGGAATATCAAGAAGCCATCGTTGGCCGCACCTCCCTGCGCCGCATGGGCACTCCAGAAGATGTGGCCAATGCGGTCGCTTTCCTGCTTTCCCCTGAAGCTGCCTTCATCACCGGCCAAGTTTTAGCCGTTGACGGCGACCTCAGTATGTAACCCAACCAAAGGAGTGAAGCACATGCTCGACCAAGAAGCTATCAAAGCTATTATCCCTCATCGCGAGCCCTTTATTATGATCGATGAGATCGACGAGATCATTGATGGCAAGATCGCCATCGGCCGTAAATACGTCACCGGTCAGGAAGACTTCTTCCGCGGCCATTTTCCCGATTATCCTATCATGCCCGGCGTGCTGATGATAGAAGCCTTAGCCCAGCTGGGCGCCGCCTGCATCCTGCAAGAAGAACGCTTCCGCGGTAAGATCGGCGTCTTAGCCGGCGTCAAAAACGCTCGTTTCAAAAAGCAAGTCCATCCCGGCGACACCTTAGAGATGCGCGTTGAACTGATCAAGATCAAAGGCAATATCGGTATCGCCCAAGGCGAAGCCAAAGTTGCAGACGACATCGCCTGCACCACTGAGATCACCTTTGCCATCGTCGATGCCCAATAAAAAAACAGCCCCGCGCGGGCTGTTTTTTTATTGCAATGATCGCCATAAAGCATCGTGAAAGCGAGCGCAGATCCCTTTGCTCTAGTTTTCATATAAGGCTGCGATAGCCTGGGTTCTGCGCTTCATTTCTGCGCGGACCTCTATGGGCTCCAAGCACTCACATTTATCCCCAAAGCTCAACAGGATATCATAGTAATATTCATTTTCGACAAAAGGGAAGCTGACAAGGTAATGCTCATCGCCATCCGGCAAAAATTGTTCATATGCACAAAAATGAAGCACCCGATCCAGCACCGATCTGTGGATGCGGATCGTAATGTTTGTCTGCAGCGTCTCCAATATCTCTGCGAAATCCAAGATCGGCTTTTGATATTCTTGCGGCGTAAAAGTGTCCTCTAGTATTTGCAGGTTCGACATGCGGGATAGCCTAAACAAGCGAAAATCATTTCTGTGACGGCAATACCCTTGCAAATACCAATGATTGCTTTTCAACACGAGCTGATACGGCTCGACGATCCGCGCGGTTTGATGGCCATAGTGCGCAATATATTCAAACGACAGCAGCCGGTGATCCTCTAAAGCTTGTTTGACCATCTCTACATATGGCTGTATGCTGCTGCCTTGCCACGGACTGAGATCGATGCAGATCTGATCGGTTTTTAAGGCAATCTCATTCGCGTGCTCGGCAGGAATCAAACTCCTGATCTTGGCCAGGGCGTTGACCACTTCTTCCCCACGCATCATGTCAGAAAGGCCAGAAAGCGCTATTAAAATAGCCGAAAGGTCAGCCGTTGAAAAAACCTTATTATCAATCTTGTATTCCTCCATGATCTCAAAACCGCCGCCCAATCCCGAGGTACTGCGAACAGGGATCCCCGCCATATTGATCGCCTCTATATCACGATAGATCGTGCGTTTCGAAACTTCAAACATATCAGCCAACTCCTGCGCGCCTATCCGCTTTTTAGCAAGAAGCAGCATGATGATACTCACTAGCCTGTCTGTTTTCATCTGTCAGCCGCCTTTCCATGATGGTCGTGGCCATAATGCTGTCACCAATGACATGGTACAATAAAAAAGCAATCTGCGCAATCCAACAATGAAAATGGAGGAAAAATGATGTTTACGATCTATGTTTATGTTCTTGATGCTTTAGCCGACTGGGAGCTGGGTCATCTTACCGCAGAATTACATTCCGGCCGTTTTTTCCAAAAGGAAGCTCCGCCCATCTCACTGCAAACTGTCAGTTGCTCCAATGAGCCGATCCAGACCATGGGCGGGCTGACCATCGTCCCCGATCGTCTAGTTGACGATATCGTGGTGGATGCCCAAAGCGTGCTGCTGCTCCCAGGTGCAGACACCTGGCCTGACCCCAAGCATGGCGCTGTCATCGAAAAAGCCAGTGTCCTTCTCAGTTCCGGCGCTTTGGCGGGGGCAATTTGCGGAGCAACCGCCGCCCTGGCCAACGATGGATTATTGGATGACCGTCCGCATACCAGCAATGGACCGGGATTTCTGGACATGTTTTCGCCCAGCTACAAAGGGCAGCATTTTTATATCGATCAGCCGTCTGTAGCGGACAACAACCTGATCACCGCCAGTTCTACTGGAGCTTTGTTGTGGACCAAACACATTATCGAACGCTTAGGCGTATTTGAGCCAAATACCCTAGAAGCATGGTATGACTATTTTGCTACTGGTAAACCAGAACATTTCTATACGCTTATGCAAACTCTGCCGCCTAGTTCTGAAAACTGATGCGCGTGGCAGTGAAACCGCGCCTTGCCTGTTTATCGCCTTTTTATAGAAGCAGCGCCAAAATCTCATTTTTCGTACCAAAAAACAGCCGCAGACAGGGCAAAGCGTGCATCACTTTGCCCTGTCTGCGGCTGTTCAAAAGACATTTGCTCAGGCTGTCTTACGTCTGATCATTAAATTTTCTAGGCCCTCCGAGCGCTGCCAAAACCCCAAAATGATTTTTTCTCTCTTTCACACGGACGCTTCCGTTTGGACTGAGCGTGATGGGCCCTGCAGGCCGCACAATCTCCATGCCGTTCACACCGTTTCTTTTTGCACGGACAATCTTCTCTATTCATGATTGCCTCCCTCACTTTTTCGGCTGGAATCGCTCATTATTGCCGCAGCCTATTTACAAACCGCGCTCTGGAAACAATAAATGCTGCAAACCGTGCGCCAGCATTTGCTCATCTTCTGCCAGATGTTCCTCCGTAAAAAAGGTCGTATATTTTTCGAGCGATCCATCACCCTTATATTTATTGATCGACATTTGAATACCCTCAGGCAAAAATGTAAACCATATCTTCAGCTTCTCACAATATTTCCGCCAGCTGCCCTGAGGCAGATAGACAAAGATCTGGGTATAATCGGGCGTCTTGCTGACATACTGGAAATCCTTCGTCTCAATGGATTTCAGCACCAGATCCATCGGCCCGTCCAGCACATCCAGAATTTTTTTCATATACGGATGCGGCTGCACATCGATATAATCTCTGTCCTCCGATGCCACAGCCCA
Source organism: uncultured Peptococcaceae bacterium (assembly GCA_902496505.1). GTDB lineage: Bacteria > Bacillota > Peptococcia > Peptococcales > Peptococcaceae > CABVBB01. Next base: position 509 of record CABVBB010000263.1, on the reverse strand, counting down.
CAGTACATCGAGGTCCGTATGCAGCCAAACGTTCTGCTCAAATAGCGACACCGGCGTCGTTACTGGGATGTCCATCTTAAACGGCAGACAAAGCTCCTCTTTCGGCTTGATGGTCAAATTCTGCGCCACTCGTATCTTGACCAGATCCTCTACCTGTTTCAGCGCCGTTTCCCCGCTCATCCGCTGGATATATTCTGCTTTGAGGATCAGTACAATATCCTTGATCTCCTGCTCAGCCTTCCCCCCCTGAATACAGACATCGCCATGCAGGACATCTCCCGCTGTCACTTCATTATCCGCAAGCCGTGTATCCACCGTTGCGCCGCCGATCCCTAAGGCCGGCAAAAATTTATCAAAAATATGCTTCATCTTACATCCCCGCCCTCTACAAAACCTCTTTCTAATTCTGTATTTATTCTACATTTATTGACACATTGCCTGCTTATTGTCCCTTCAATGTTTTTATATTTATACCATAAAATTCTGTTGTCCAAAACATCTTTTTCTCT
>CABVBB010000262.1 GCA_902496505.1 uncultured Peptococcaceae bacterium | reverse complement strand
CCCTCAAAGTAGCGGAGCGCATCTATAAACGCTTCCGCAAGGTCTACACCAATAAAAAGATCCTGCTGCACTATAAGCTGCAGCCGTTAGATCCGCTGGAATAAAAAATGCTGCCCAAGACTGGTCTTGGGCAGCATTTTTTGGTGCGCGATGTTCCGTAAGCCAGACGCTAGATCCCATTTGCGTTCCCGTCTGGCCTGTCTTTCGGAGAAGGAGATCCGTCAGTTCCAAGCAGCCATCCGGTTTTGAGAACGGATAGCTGTAAAGATCAACTGGGCGGAAGCGAGCACTGATCCGCATGGCTGTAGGAGCGTCAAAAGAAAAAAGGAGCAAAAGGACCACACTCAAGGTCCTTTTGCTCCTTTTTTCTTTATAAGAGTTCGGCGAAGCTGTAGATATAGCGGTGGGCCGTTTGGAGGATCTCGTCTTTTTCCAAAAGAGCGGTGGATTCGTCAACGGCAACCGTGCGAAAGCCTGCAGCGCGGGCGGTCTTGAGCGCCTGCAAAGAATCCTCGAAGACGGCGCATTGGCTGGGGGCATGACCCAGGCGGGCGGCGCTTGCGAGGAAGATGGCCGGATCATGCTTGCCGACGCCCACCTCTTCGACGGTGAGGACATGATCGAAATAAGCGCTGAGCGCCAGCCGTTTGAGCGCGGACTGCACCAAGGGCTGCGGTGTAGCAGTGGCGATGCTGAGGGCCAGCCCCGCTTCTTTAGCACGGTCTAAAAAGGGCCGTACGTCGGGCTTGAGCGCCAAGTCCTCAGCGTAGCGCCGACCCATTTTGGCCAGAAAGGTGTCGTACGCTTCGTCGGGGTCTAACGGCAGATGGAATTGATCGATGACGTAGGCGATAGCTTGGGCAGTGCCTAGCGTCTTGGTGATATTGATGAGATCTGCGGGCGGCGTGATCCCCTGATCCAGCAGAAATTGGTGGAGCTGATCCTGCCAGGCGTGCATGGAATCCAGCAGCGTGCCGTCCAGATCGAAGATAAGGGCATTGAGCATAAGGGCCTCCTTCTCAATAAGCGCAAAAGAAAGAAGAGGAGCGGCTGATGAGCGGCTCCTCTTGGTGAATTAGTGATTTTCGATGTAATAAACGACGTATGCACGTTCATAATCCTGACGGATGATGTTCATGACGTCGATGCCCACGGAGATCTCACCGATCAGGTTGAAATCCATGTTGATGTCGAAATCCTCGTCCTCGGTGGCTTTGATGACATCGAGCTGGGGATTGGGATCGTGGTCTGGCTTGATATCAAGCGCTAAATATTTTTCTCTTGCTTCTTCGGCGCTGTCGGCGAAGATGACTTGTGTATGACTTGTGTGCTGCATGAAGAACACTCCTTTTGTAAATGATGAACTCACTTCCTGTAGTATAGCATTTTTTCCAGAGAGTGAAAAGGGATTTAGCAAAAAATTGCATAAAAGCCCCTAATGCAGTAACGCTTTGAAGGCTAAGATCATGAGGATGATGCCGCCCAGCCAGTTGGCCTTGCGGCCCAGCAGACGGCCCACACCTGCGCCGAGAAAGACGCAGAGCGCGCTGATGAGGAAAGTAGTGGTCATGATGATGAGGGCGGCCGGAACGATGGCTGTCCCTACAGCGCTGAAGCTGATGCCTACCGCAAAGGCGTCGATGCTGGTGGCAACAGCCTGCATCAAAACGAGCCGCACCGTGAGCGTACCGCCGGAGGCGGAGGATTCCACCGGGCCGAAGCCTTCCTTGAACATTTTGAGACCGATGATGCCTAGGATCAAAAAGACGATGACAGCAGCATATTGGGTGATGAGCTGAGCGAACAGCCCGCCGGCCAGATAGCCCAATAAGGGCATCAGTCCCTGAAAAAAGCCGAAGAACAGCGGCATCAAGAACCGTCTGTGCCAAGATAGATGCGGATAGATCATGCCGTTGGTCAAGGCGACCGTGGCGGCGTCCATGCTCAAGCCAACGCCGATGAGGATGATTTCCCATAAGGTCATGAAAAAAGGCTCCTTTATCATGTGATAGAAGGAGCCAGATCCTATCGGGCGTTCCAGATAACTGGAAAAAAACTCCTTCGACTGCCTATTATACTCAAAGAGGCCGCCGGTGGCAATGGGAAATTTGTCGCTTAGTGAGTGACCAGCTGATCATGCTGATAAAGTCGGCCGTCGATGATGTGGTAGATGGTCTGCGCATGATCACCGACCTGTGGATCGTGGGTGATCATGATGATGGTATTGCCCAGGGCGTTGAGCTCGTGGAAAAGTGCCAGCACATCCGCGCCGGTCTTGGAATCTAAGGCGCCAGTGGGTTCGTCAGCCAAAAGGATAGCCGGGCTGCCCACCAGAGCGCGGGCAATGGAGACCCGCTGCTGCTGGCCGCCGGAGAGCTCGCTGGGCTTGTGGCGGAGCCGTTTTTCCATGCCTAAGAGGGTGAGCTTCTCCGTCGCCAGACGAATGGCTTCCTGGCGGGGCACGCCGCGGATCAACAGCGGCAGGATGGTATTGAGCAGGACATCGTACTTGGGGATGAGCTGATACTTTTGGAAAATGAAGCCGATCTCCTGATTGCGGATCTGGGTCATCTGAGCGTCATTGGCCTCGTGTACGGCGTGGCCGTCCAGGAAGTATTCACCGCTGTCCGCGGTGTCCATGCAGCCCAGGATATTCATCAGGGTGGATTTGCCGGAGCCGGAGGGGCCGAGGATAGAGATGAAATCGCCTTTTTGGATAGTGAGATCGATATCAAAAAGCACTTGCAGTTTTTCGGCGCCTAGGGCGTAGGATTTGTTGATGTGGCGCAGCGTGAGCAGTGCGTCAGGGGTGACAGTGGTCATAGCCAGGCCTCCTTAATCTTGATTGAGTGCCTCGATAGGCTTGAGCGAGGCAGCCTGCCAGGCAGGATAAAAGCCAAAGAGCGTGCCAGTGACGATGGCGAAGACCAAGGCCAGCAGAGCGCCAGTAGTGGAGGGGAGCACCGTCATGCCGGTATAGCGGACAAGGGGGATGATGGCGCAGCTGGCCGCTACGCCCAGCACGCCGCCGAAGACGCTGATGAGATTGGCCTCCAGCAAAAATTGCAGCAGGATGTCGCGTTTGGAGCTGCCCAATGCTTTGAGGATGCCGATCTCCCGCGTGCGCTCCTTGACCGAGACGAAGAGGACGTTCATGATGCCGATGCCGCCGACGATGAAAACGATGCTGGCTACGGCGATGAGCAGAACAGAGAGTGTATTGGCCGATTCTTGGCTGGCGGCGACCTGACTGCCGGCGTCGGTGATCTCGAAGCTCCCCTTGGGATACATCTCGGTCAGCAGCTGTTCCATATTGGCGATGGTGGCCTCGATCTCGTTGATATCCTCCACCATGGCGACGATCTCCGGCGAGTAGCCAGAGGACCCGAGCACGTATTTTTCGGCTGTCGTCAGCGGGATATAGACGGCGCCATCCAGCGTGATGTCGGAAACGGTGGAGCCCGTCTCAGCCAAGACGCCGATGACGGTGAATTTTTTGCCGTTGATCGTGATCACGCTGTCGTAGGCGTCATAGACGTTTTCAAAAATATCGATGGCCGCGTCGTAGCCTAAGACAGCCACTTTTTCCGTACTGTCTACGGCCGTGTCGTCAAAGAAACTGCCGGAAAGCAGCGTGAGATTGGTGATCTCCTGGTAACTGGGCGTAGCGCCGACGATGGTGGTGGTAAGTTCTTCGTCCAAGGTGCCGCCGTCGACGTCGCCATCGCCCTGCGCCATGAGGCAGAGTTTGGCCAGATTGGGCACGAAGAGGGATAATTCGTCCAGATCGTCATTGGTGAAGGTGGTACGCTCGATGCGCATCTGACCGCCCATCATGCCGGGCATCCCGCCGGGAAAGCCGCCTCCGCCGCTGCGGCTGCTTCCTCCGACTCCGCCAGGCGGCATACCGCCCATCATGCCGCCAAACATCCCGCCGCCGCTGGAAGCGCTGCTGTTGTCGGAGATGGTCACGGTGCCGGCGTTTAAATTTTTGAACTGCTCCTGCACGTCCTGCTGACCGCCCTGTCCGATGGCGATAACGATGACGATGGTGGCTGAGCCGACGATGATGCCTAAGGAGGTGAGGATGACTTTGAATTTATTTTCCAGGAGATTGATCCAAACGAGGTTTAAGATCTCGCGAAAACTCATTTTGGCTCACCGCCTGCTGGTGCGCCGCTGGGCATAGTTCCGCCTGCTGACGCTGCACCGCCGGCCGGTGCACTGCCAGAGGTGCGGCTGGCGGAATTGGCACTGCCGCCGGCCAGCGTGCTTTCGATGAGGACGGTGTCGCCTTCGCTGAGGCCAGAGACGA
>CABVBB010000261.1 GCA_902496505.1 uncultured Peptococcaceae bacterium | reverse complement strand
ACCATCGATCAAAAGAATGCGCAGGGCGACCAGTCCAATCTGCAAAACATCGCTCAGCAATTTTCAGCTAATAAAGTCGACCTGGTCTGCGCGATCGCTACACCAGCGGCTCAGACCATGGCCAGTGCGGACGGCAATATCCCCATCGTGGCGACAGCAGTCACCGATTATGTGGATGCCAAGCTGGCCGAAAGCAATGAGGCACCAGGACACAATGTCACTGGCACCAGCGACATGAACCCCGTGACCGATCAGATCGATCTGATCCTGGCGATCAAACCGGATACCAAGATCATCGGCACGATCTATACCTCCAGCGAAGTCAATTCCGAGCTGCAGGTGGGCATCATGCGCGAATATGCGGAGTCCAAAGGACTCAAAGTCGAGGTCGCCACGGTTTCTACGGTCAACGACATCCAGCAGGCTGCTCAAAGCCTGGTCAACAAAAATGTCGATGCGATCTATGTACCGACTGACAATGTCGTTGCTTCCGCGATGCCTAATCTCGCCGGCATCACCGATGAGTACAAACTGCCCATCATCTGCGGCGAGGCAGCGCAAGTGGCCAACGGCGGCTTAGCCACCATTGGCATCGACTACTACAAACTCGGTCTCCAGACCGGCGAAATGGCCGCCAAGATCTTAAGAGGCGAAGCCACCCCTGCGGAAATGCCCATCGAGACGCTGAAAGATATGACCTACACCGTCAATCAAGAAGTCGCTGACCGATTAGGGCTCACCATTCCGCAAGACATCCTCGACCAAGCAGACATCGTTGGCGAGAAATAAATAAAAGCAGCAGATCTCGCGGCCGTATCGCCGAATAGATACGGCCGCTTTTTAATGGGATGAGAAAAGCAGGATGGCTTTCTGCACCGTGTAGGGCGGGGCCGATTCAACGCCCCTGCGCTCGTTCTCGTCCTCTGCGGGACGAGCCGTAAAATATAATCCATAAAATATTCCTGCGCCGCATTTCCATCATCAGCCATTGCTTATCCCCTGGGGAATAGGTACAATAAATAAAGAAGGGTTCAGCAGTGCTTGAACTGACCGGAAAAGCATGACTAGGATGGCAGGAAGGAGCAAGACTGTTCAACAAATTGAGACCGCAAGATCGGTCTGGGAGGTTATGAAGAATGGAGATTATCATGCGCTTGCCAGATATTCTCGCGCAGGCATTCAGCATCAGTACCATTTCGCAGGGACTGCTGTGGTCGATGATGGCGCTGGGCGTGTATCTGACGTATCGGGTATTAGACATCGCAGATCTGACAGTAGAGGGCAGCTTCCCCTTAGGCGCAGCGGTGGCCGCATCTTTGATCGACGGCGGCAGAAACCCGTATTTTGCTTTACTGATTGCAACGATCGCCGGCATGCTGGCCGGAGTCGTAACTGGACTTTTACACACAAAGCTGAAGATACCGGCTTTATTAGCCGGCATTTTGTCCATGATCGCGCTGTATTCGATCAATCTGCACGTCATGGGCAAAGCCAATGTCTCGCTTCTGCGGATGGATACTGTTTATACGCCCTTCATGAATATGGGCTTGGGTAAAAATTACGCGATCTTGGCAGCGGGCTTGGTCTTTACCATCTTTTTCATCATCGTGCTTTATTGGTTCTTCGGCACGGAGATCGGCGCGGCGATCCGCGCGACAGGCTACAATCAGCAGATGATCCGCGCTCAGGGCGTCAATACCGATGTGACCATCATTTTGGGTCTTTTGCTGAGCAATGGCTTAGTCGCCTTCTCCGGCGCATTGATCGCGCAGAACAATGGCTTTGCTGACGTCGGTATGGGCACAGGTACCATCGTTATTGGCCTGGCCTCCGTCATCATCGGTGAGGTGCTCTTTGGCACCCGCAGCTTCAAGAATTGGCTGATCTCGGTGGTCTTGGGCTCTATCGTTTATCGTGTCGTCGTTGCTTTCGTCCTAGGCTGCGGCATGAACCCCAACGACCTCAAATTATTCACCGCGATCATCGTCGCTATCGCGTTGTCCATGCCGCTGCTCAAGAAGAAGATCAAAAGCGCCATGGCGTCTGCAAAGGAGGCGAACTAAGATGCTGCACGTCGAAAATATTTTTAAGACCTTCAATGCCGGCACCATCAATGAGAAAAAAGCTTTGCAGGGACTGTCGCTGCACTTAGCGCCGGGAGATTTCTGCACGGTCATCGGCGGCAACGGCGCAGGCAAATCCACGCTTCTCAACTCTATTGCCGGCGTTTTCCCGGTGGATCGGGGCAAGGTCATCATTGACGGCGTCGATATCACCAAGGCGCCCGAGCATAAGCGCGCCAAATATATCGGCCGTGTGTTCCAAGATCCCATGATGGGTACGGCAGCGGGCATGCAGATCGAAGAAAATCTGGCCATCGCCAGCCGCCGCGGCAAGGTGCCGGGTCTGGGCTGGAGCAGCCACGCCCGCGACCGCGAGCGTTTTACTGAGCTGCTCAAAGAATTGGACCTCGGCTTGGAAGATCGGTTAAGCAGCAAAGTCGGCCTGCTTTCCGGCGGACAGCGGCAGGCAGTGACGCTGCTTATGGCCACCCTCAATCAGCCCAAGCTGCTCTTGCTGGATGAGCATACAGCGGCTTTGGACCCCAAGACAGCGGCCAAAGTACTGGCGCTGACCGAAAAGATCGTCACTGAAAATCACTTGACTACGCTGATGATCACCCACAATATGCGTGATGCACTGCGCTACGGCAATCGGCTGATCATGATGCACAACGGCAATATCATCATCGATGTGCAGGGCGAAGAAAAAGCCCACCTCGATGTGCCTGATCTGCTGAAAATGTTCGAGCAGGCTGCCGGCGGAGAATTTGCCAATGACCGCATGCTTTTAGGCTGATCGCCCTGCGTTGACCCATTAGGCTATCCATTGACCCGTTATCCTGAGGATAGCGGGTCTTTTTGCTGGCAGGAAGTAGAGGAGGGACGACAGATGCAAATGGAAAAGATCGTACAGGATGGACAAGCTGCGGTGCTCATTTTTAGCGACGAGGTGCTGCTCACGGATGGGCAGACGGCGCTGGATCTGATGATGACAGTGCAGTATGAGACGAACAGCAGCCGGATCGCGTTGAACAAAGAGGCTATTACAGCGGATTTTTTTGACCTGCGCAGTGGTCTGGCGGGCGAGATCGTGCAAAAATTCAGCAACTACCGCATGAAGCTGGCGATCTATGGGGATTTCAGCGCTTACACCAGCCAAGCACTGCGGGATTTTATGCGGGAGTGCAGCCAAGGGCAGACCGTGTTTTTCACCGCTGATCGTCAGGAAGCCCTCCAGCGGCTTTTGAACGCTTCCTCTTAGCAGGGCGCTTTCTGTCAGCGGAAAAGAGAGCATTTTGCCGAAAAACGGTTCCTTATGAAAAAGATAAGTTTCACGTCGAAATTATATGTTTCACGTGAAACATGCTTTCTGCCATGCGTTCCGGCGGGGTTTGACGAAAAAACGCAGCTGTTAACGGGCGGCTAAAGCAGGGAAAATGCGCTATCCTCCGCCCGTCCTCCGCCAAAAGACGGGGAAAAATCGACAGGCTGCTCCATAAAGAGCTGTAAGAAAATGATAAGGATCTATAAGAAAAAATAACGCCTAACTCAAAAAGACGTACCTTCCGTAATTCTTGCGGAGGGTACGTCTTTTTTGAGTTGGGCGGCTGATCAGAAAAAGCGCTGCAAAAAAGCCAACAGGTCTGTCTTAGCCAGGGGGGCGCTGTGACCAGGCAAAGCCAGCTCGAAATCAAGCAGATCAAGCGCAGCGTGCAGTGCGCGGGTTTTTGCTAGATCCCGATAATGGTCGTGATAAAAGTCGTCGTTGTCGCAATCGCCGATGAAAAGCAGTTGTTCCTCGGGAATATGGATAACGACAGCGTCTTCACTGTGCGCAGAGGGCACATGGAGCAGGCGGCAGGTGAGTCCCCCCAAGTCCAGTTCCAGCGTATTATCAAAAGTGATGGCGGCTTTACGGACGATGATGTCCTCGGGATGAGCGTATTCCGTGCGGATATGCTCGTCAGCAAAAGCGATCTCTGTGCCAGCGGCCAACCGCGCCTGCATGGCGGCCTCGTCCCACGACCATTGAGCCAGGCGGCGCAGTTCGTCATTGGTCTGGCGGCAGGCGATAGTCTCCCCTGGAAACGCGTGCAGGCCGAAGGTATGATCCCAGTGCCAATGGGTCAGGGCGCAGTATTTGGGCGCTGCTAAGCCCTGCGCTGTTAAGAGGGTGAGATAGTCTTGGACATGGCTGGCGGAATTGCCGGCATCGATCATGACGGCGAAGCGGCTGCCTGTTATAGCCCAGCAC
>CABVBB010000260.1 GCA_902496505.1 uncultured Peptococcaceae bacterium | reverse complement strand
TGAACACCAGGAAGTCGTCAGCCAGCAGATGGTCAGCGGCACGATGAAAGATGCCCGTATGGCCGCTTATGGTGATAAATTCGTCATCATGGCCATCGAGAATGATAATAACGGCGATGGCGATCTGTACACGGCTATCTACAACACCGACGGTGATGCCGTCCGCGGTTATTTCCGCAGCAGCAATACCGTTGACCGCGCCTACGCGCAGATCTATGATATTGAGCAGGATGGCGGCACGATCTATGTTTTGATGCATACCTCTTGGGAGGATCATCTGATCACCATCGACGTCAGCAAAAACAGCGTTGATGCTGAGATGCTCACCCGCTACTATCAAAATATCATTCCGACGGCTAAGGGCTTTGCACTATTCTGTGCTGAGCAAGACTACTACTATCTGAAACCGCTGGAATAAGCGCTGGATACAAAAATAGGGGCATCCTCACATATGAGGATGCCCCTATTTGGCGTTTTAACGGGTGATGATGACTTGCTGAGTCCCTCCGCCCTCGCCAGTGGTAACGGATACGTCATAGCCTAATATCTGGCTGATGTAGCGTACTGGCAGACAGGCGCGATCGCCGCGGATGAGGATAGGCACGTCCATTTGCAGCGTCTGGCCGTCTTTCAGGGTAACGAGCGGGCTGTCCACTGCAAGGACGATTTCCTGCGTGTCCTGCGTCAGGCGGATGTAACCGCTTTCTTGATTGTAGACGACAGCCAGTCCAAAAACATCGCTTACGGCCCGCAGCGGTACGTATAAGCGGTCATTTTCGATGAAGGGCGCTTGCTCCAGATCGTAGATCTGTCCGCCAGATATCATCTGCGCACTGCCCACAGTGAAAATGACCGTACTGGCGGGCTGTTCCGGCACTTCGGACGCGTCACGGAAATTCATCTCTACAGTGCCAGTAACAAACTTCGTATCCTTTGTCTCAGGATCAGTGAAGGTCAGCAAGATAGTGGCTGCCACCTTGCCCGGCTTGTCGCAGTAAGCCATCATTTTGGCTTTGCCGGTGGTGTTGAAGTCCTTGAGCCCGCCAGAGGTGAAATAGACCTCTGCCTTCGCGCCCTCAGGCTTTTCGGTCACGGCAACGGCCTGCTCGGTCAATTCGTAATTGCTCCCGACGGCAATGCCGCGGCCCTCGCTGTCACCGTAGACGATGGTGATCTCATTGAACTCACCGGCTTTGTGGATGTCAAAGCCCTCCGCCGCATCTATGGCGCCGTAAGCTGTGGAAACGCTGCCCAAAAGCAGGCAGCCAATGAGCAGCACAGCCAGCTGCCATTTGTGTTTTTTCATAAAAAAGACCTCCTCTCCTATAGCTCTATTATACACGACTACAGGCAAAAAATCCTATGGAAATCCCTAACTTTACAGCTTCATTAACAATTCTTAAGAATCCTTAACATCTCCCCCAAAGCGATTGTCAGCCCCTATAAATTGTGCTATGATGGCACTATGAAAATTGACCGCTCAGTCGGAATGAGACAAGAAAAGGATGATACCGCAATGAATAAAAAGAAACAACTGGCTACTTGTTTGGTGCTCTCTATGAGCCTGACTATGGCCGCACCTGTATGGGCCGCTGATACCACGGCACCAGCGCAGACCGCTGCCGCCGCGGCGACCACTACGCAAGTCAAACCCAACACCTTTACGCTGGCCGATATCCAAAAGTTGGCCGTGCAGAAAAACCCCACCGCTCAAAAGGTCAACATCTCTCTCAAGCTGGCCGAGAACAGTCTTTCTATGGCTGGCAATGATCTGCGCGATGTAGAAAACAGCATGCAAAACATCGGCTACAGCTCTGCCGATACCAGCAAAGTGCGCGAACAGATTGCGAGTCTGCAAGCACAGATCGATGCAATTAAAAATACTTCAGGAAGCTCTCTGTCAGCTACAGATAAAGCTACTGTCGCCTTACTAGAGTCACAGATCGCCAGCCTTCAGGCCTCCCTTGGCTCTGCTTCCGGCAGCATGCAGAGCAGCTTTGAAACTCTGCTGGCTCAGCGGCAATCCGCCGAAAGCAAAGTCGATACTGCTGAAAACAACAAAAAAGACGCTGAGCGCTCCAAAGAAGAATTAGCCGTCCAAATGCGCTACACTGCCGCTCAGATGGTCACCCAGGAGCAGCAGCTGGAGCAATCCATCGAATTGCTGCAAAAGCAATATGATCTCGCTATCAAGCAGCAGGATCTGGCCAAACTGCAGAAAGAATTAGGCCTGGTCACCGAGCTTGACAGCACCAACAGCTACATCAGCGCTTCCCAAGCTGCTGCACAGCTCAATCAAGCGAAAGACAACCTCAAAAACGTCAAGCGCGCTATCAATGTTATGATCGGCCGTTCCGCTGACGCTGAGCTCAATATCGCACCAGTGGAAATGCCCACTGTCATCAGCACCACACCTGCTTACAACGATCAGCTGGTCAAATCTATCAAATCCAAGAGCTATTCCCTCAAGACACTGCAGCGTGATATCAACGACTACCGCGATCAAGCCGATGACCTGCGCAACAGCGGCAGCATCGCCAGCGACACCTTTGAAGCCATCGATTATCAGATCGAGCTGAAAAAGCTGGAAATGAAAAATACCGAAAATGATTTGGCTGATACGGTCAAATCCGCTATCGACAATGTCCGTACCACCGGCGAGACCTACCGCAACAGCCAACTGGCCTACAGCGCTGCTCAAACTACCTATGATCAGACTAAGCTGAAATACGACCTCGGTATGATTTCCGCTCTGGAAATGCAAGCAGCCGAAGCCACCCTTTTGAAATCCGCCGCTGATAATAATGCCGCAGCCTATGCCCATTATCTGGCCAATCTGAAATACCAAGCGCTTACCCAAGGCGTTACCATCCAGTAAGCCTATAACGACTACAAAAGCCCTGCCGCCAATGATTTGGCGCAGGGCTTTTTTTGCTGTCCCCTTATTCCACTGGCTGCAAATAGAAGTAAACAATGTCACTCAAGAAAAGCTGCTCCCCTTCTGGCGAGGGAATAAAGTTGGTATAAGGATAGGGCAGCTCTCTTAAAGAGAATATATCTTCTTCTGCATCATAGACAGCTAGGTAATTATCCCAGTTGGTCTTGAGCAGAGTATAGATCGTGCTGCCTTTGGTGTACTGATCCAGCACTTGGAGATAGCCCCAATCCGTCTGGCTGTGTTTGGCAGTCTGGTTGGTATAGAAGCGCTGGCACTGGCCATCGCTGTTGTAGACAGCAGTATAAAAGCCCATATGGCCGGTGAAATGGGAATTCTCTGTGCCAGTGATGATGAAGCGGTCGCCTATTGCCGTGACGCTGCCGTCCTCCAGCTCGTTGGAGAGTAATTCGCTGTAGATCGATTCATTGCTGCTGGGATCGACGATCAGCAGATAGCCATCCAAAAGGAACGCATAACGGCCATCATTGCTGACGGCATAACTGGTGTCAGTAAGCGTTTGATCAAGCTCAATGGTATCCAGCACATAGCCATGCTGAGGTTCTTCATAGGTGCCCTTCACTGCGCCATTTTGCGTATCCAGACTGAGGATCGTGTCAGTGGCTTTGCTGCTGTAGAGCAGCAGGCGGCCTATGCCAGTATCAAATATGGCCGCAGCATTGGTGCTGATGGGTTCGCCTATGCCCACATAACGGCTGCTCTGATCTGGATCCAGCGTCAGTTCAAAACTTTTTTGGCCTGCCAGCTTGACAGGCCCCAGTGCCATCATAGTCTTAGGCAGTGTATAGGTAGACTGATCGACAGCTGCTTTAGCTGGATCGATGTGGCGGATCTCCAATACTTTATCTGTATTGCCCGTACTGACCAATTGATGGAGCAAACCGTTGGCATCGACAAAATAACGCACATGGTTTTCTTTCCACTGGGTGTAATTGTCATGATGCTGCGCATTCTCCGGTTCATCTGGCATGATCGCGCGGTTTTTGATGCGTGTAACAGCCCCATCATTGACCTTGAGCAGTTCAGGCGCAGTACCAGTGATGCGGACCACATGCGTATCGTTCTCCACACTGTAAGCTACCTCATAACCCAGCTGCTCGCTGAGGAAGCGCAGAGGCACATAGATATGGTAGCCCACCATCTGCGGCGGTGCATCTACCAGCATCGGCTGACCATTGATGGTGATCTTGCCCGTATCCGGGTAGATCACTACCAGTTTATTTTCCATAGTAACAGTTGCACTGCGCGAAGTGCTGTCCCACTCCACCGGCACACCGATCCCTTCAAAGAAATCCCTGAGCGCCAAAGAAAAGCGGCCATTTTCCAAAAGCGCCGGCTGAGCAGTACTAACGAGAGAAGCATTATA
>CABVBB010000259.1 GCA_902496505.1 uncultured Peptococcaceae bacterium | reverse complement strand
TTTCTACACCAACCAGAGAAAAGACAAAGATACTGATGACCATGACGATGAACATAAAGCTGGTGCCGCAGCGGGGATGCATGGTCGTGAACTGCCGGCAGTTAGCCGGGATCAATTCGACGCCCGCTTCGTAAGCATGGATGGTCTTATGCTCTGCACCATGATATTGGAACACTCTGGCGATCTCGCTCATTTTGGAGATGGCCACGATATAGCCGATAAAAATGGCTACGCGGATGGCACCCTCTAAGAGATTCTGCATGAAGGAACTGGTCACATACGCCTTGGTGAAATGGGCCAGCCCTGCTGGTAGCAGGAAGAACAAGCCAATACCCAAGACCAGCGCCAAAACGACGCTGAAGGCCATTTCACCAGCGGAAAGCTCTTCTTCCTCGCTCTCTGCCGATTCATTGGCCGAATAAGTCAGCGCCTTGAAGCCCAAGACCATAGATTCGACCAGATTGACTGTGCCGCGGACAAAAGGCCACTTCAAAAATTTGAACCGGTCACTGATGCTTTTGCGTTTTTCGATTTCACAGCTGATGGTCCCGTCGCCTTTGCGCACCGCCATGGCTATATGCTCTCTGCCGCACATCATGACGCCCTCGATCAGCGCCTGACCGCCGTAAGAAAATTTCATAATAAACTATTCACCCCATCTTTCTGTAACTATTATACCCGTCTGCGCCCGTTCGCGCAACGAGATTTATCTTTCTTCAACATTTCTTAAGGTTTCTCCTGTATTTTAGGCGATCTTTGTTCTTTTTAGCAGGAGATCGCCCGTCTCTTTGCGAATTTATCAATAAAATTAATAGAGGAGGTCATTTTTATGCAATATCGACGTTTCGGCAAAACAGAACAAATGGTATCCATCCTGGGCTTTGGCTGCATGCGTCTGCCCCTTGTGCCCGGCACAGACGGCCAGATCGACGAAGCTAAGGCCATCAGCCTGATCCGCCAGGCCATCGATCAAGGCGTCAATTACATCGACACCGCCTATCCCTACCACGGTCAGACTATGGGCGAAGGCGGCGCCAGCGAACCTCTGGTAGGCCGTGCGCTCCAAGACGGCTATCGGGACAAAGTTTTTCTGGCCACCAAATCCCCCTGCTGGCTGGTACAGGAACCAGCGGATTTTGATCGTTTTCTGGACGAGCAGCTCCAACGTCTGCAGACCGACCACATCGATTTTTATCTGATGCATGCGCTGGATACAGAGAAATGGGAAATTTTAAAAGCCAATGATTTCGCCGGCTTCTTAGATCGCGCTATTGCCAGCGGCCGCATCCGCTATGCGGGCTTTTCTTTCCACGACAAACTGCCGCTGTTCAAAGAGATCATCGATGCCTACGACTGGTCGTTCTGCCAGATCCAGTACAACTATTTAGACGAAGCTTTCCAGGCGGGCACGGAAGGACTGCGCTACGCCGCAGAGCGCGACTTAGGCGTCACCATCATGGAGCCTTTGCGCGGCGGCAAACTGGCCGGCGTCATGCCGCCGGACGTACAGGCAGCCTTCGACCAGTCGCCTACCCCCTATTCGCCCGCTCAATGGGGCCTGCGCTGGGTCTGGAACCATCCCGAAGTCTCTGTCGTTCTCAGCGGTCTCAACCAAGCCGACCATCTGGCGGAAAATCTGCGCACCGCAGCGGATATGCTGCCGGAAAGCCTCACCGCTGACGAACTGGCCATCATCGACCAAGCTAAGGCTATTTTCAAGGCGCGGACCAAAGTGGACTGCACCGGCTGCCGCTACTGCCAGCCCTGTCCCAATGACGTGCCTATCCCACAGATCTTCAAGAACTACAACAATATCTACCTCTTTGGTGACAATGACCCCGCTGACCGTCAAACCTTAGGGCAGCAGGCCGCTGGCTGCATCAAGTGCGGCCTGTGCGAAGAGCACTGCCCGCAGGGCATCCCCATCCGCGACCGTTTATCCGCTATCGCTTTAGAAATGGAGAACGCCCAATGACCGATCATTTGACTCAGGCTATCGCGCTCCTGGATAGTGACGAGCGTCTGACCTGCGCTGTATGCGGGCCCAATGGCACCCTCACCGCCCAAGACCGCGGCATCAAGCCCATCCTCCATTGGCTCTCCGCCGCCCCTGCTCAGCTCTCTGGTAGCTTCGTCGCCGATAAGGTGGTGGGTAAAGCCGCCGCCCTGCTCTTCATCCAAGGCGGCATCGCTGGACTCTACACCCGCATCATCAGCCAGCCCGCCCTGGATGCGCTCACCGCTCAGCATATCCCCGTCAGCTATGATCAGCTGGTGCCCCGCATCGTCAACCGCGCAGGCGACGGCCTCTGCCCCATGGAAAGCCGCGTCCTCACGATAGACGATCCTGCCGAAGCTTATCTGGCGCTCAAAGATTACAAGCCCTTCTGACGTCTTACGCCAAAACTCATGCTATTTCTTTCGAGAGACTGCATGGGTTTTTAGCGTGTTTTATTTGCTCCCTGCCCCTACCTCATGGTATAATAATCAGATGAGTGTATAAAAGAGCGGGCATTGGCCAAAGCTTATCAATAGACGATCAATTATTTTAGGAGGTTTATATGAGCAAAAAAATCAGCGGCGCTGAATATCCCTTAGCAAAGATCTTCAGCTCTGAGTTTGACTACTTTATCCCATCTTATCAGCGGCCCTACGCTTGGACCACTGAAGAAGCTACTGTTTTATTTGACGATTTGTACGATTTCTACCGCAATGAGGAAGATGACAATTATTTTCTCGGCAGCATCGTCCTCATCAAAGATGAAAATCACCCCATGGCTGAGGTCATCGACGGCCAGCAGCGGCTGACCACGCTGACCATCCTTTTGGCCTGCCTCACCGACCGGCTTTCTGGTGACAGCAGACAAGATTTCATGACCTATCTGCGCGAGCCCGGCCGCCCGTCCCAGGGACTCAAGGCCAGCCCCCGTCTGACACTGCGCAACCGCGACCAGCAGTTCTTTGAAACATATGTGCAAAATCTGGCCTTTGACCGCTTGTTCGCCTTAGACCCCACTCAGCTGGATACCGAAGCTCAGCGAAACATCCAAGCCAACAGCCAAATGTTGTCCCAGCGGCTGGATCGCTGCTTCACCAGCGAAGCGGCGCTGATCGGCTTCGGCGCGTTCTTAGTCCAGCGCTGCTATCTGGTCGCTGTCTCCACTCCCAGCCAGCAATCCGCCTTCCGCGTCTTTTCTGTGATGAACAACCGCGGCATGGATCTTTTGCCCTCGGACATCATCAAAGCTGACGTCATCGGCGCTATCGCCCCGGACAAGCAGCAGGCCTATACGGAAAAATGGGAAGAGTTGGAGATCCGCGCCGGACGCAGTGATTTCAACAATGTCTTCACCCACATCCGCATGATCTACGCCCGCAGCAAGGCTCGCCGCGCTATTTTGGACGAATTCAAGGAGCATGTGCTGCAAAAAATGCCCTCCTCCGAATATTTCATCGACAATGTGCTGGCGCCCTATGCCGAAGCTTATCTCACCCTCAAAGGCGGCAGTTATTCTGCCTCCAAAAATGCCGATGAGATCAACGATTATCTCAAATGGCTCAATCAGATCGACAATGCTGACTGGTTCCCGGTAGCCATGCGCTTCTTCGCCCAAAAAGGCGACAAGCCCGACTATCTGCTCTGGTTCATGCAGCGCTTGGAACGCTTGGCTGCTTATCTGCACCTGACCTCTCGCGACGTCAATCAGCGCATCGAGCGCTACGCCAAAGTACTTACCGAAATGGGCGACACCAGCCATTCCCTGCAAAAGCCGCTTCAATCCATCGAGCTCACTGCCGATGAAAAGCAGCGCTTCCTGGCGATGCTCGACGGCGATATTTACAATCTGCCTGCCCGCCGCCGCAATTATCTCCTCCTGCGTCTGGATGCCTTCCTCTCCGACGGCGCGGCCTCCTACGATGCCAAGCGTCTGACCATCGAGCACGTGCTGCCCCAATCCATTCCCCCTGATTCCCAATGGGCTGCCCAATGGCCCGATCCCGAACTGCGCGACCAATGGGTACACCGTCTGGCTAATCTCGTTCTGCTCACCCAGCGCCGCAATGCTCAGGCGCAGAATTACGATTTCGCCAAGAAGAAAAAGATTTACTTCAGCGGCCGCCAAAACGTCACCTCTTACGTCCTCACCAGCCAAGTGCTGTCCGAAAATGCCTGGACTCCCAAAGTCGTCCAAGCCCGGCAGAAACGTTTGCTGAAGACCTTAGCCGAGAATTGGGCCTTAGCCTAAGCCGCTCGCCAAACAGCGGGACAGCACGAGAAATATCACTCCCGTGCTGTCCCGCTGTTTTGATATTTTTTAGAAA
>CABVBB010000258.1 GCA_902496505.1 uncultured Peptococcaceae bacterium | reverse complement strand
ATATAATTAAGTGTTTTATTAACTATTATACAAAACAATAAAGAGCAAGGAGGGAAAGAGGGGAAAACGGTAGCGATCAAAGAAAAAGAGGGGGAGTCTTGCGGACTCTGATGCGTAAGGAGCTCCCAACATGAACAGGGGGAAAGAAAAATGAGAGGTAAGAGTAATTTTGATGAAGGCTTTGATGTGCTGATGCAGCATAAAATCTTGATAGCTGTCACAAGTATTGTTTTTTTGGTCATGGAAGGGGTCAATTTATTGGCAGTCATGCTGGTAAAAGGAAATATGAGTATCGTGGCAACGACGATCATTTCGCTATTGGAAACACCCATGTTTTTTGGAGCAGCCAAGATATGTATCAGTGCTTGTCGAAATGCGCAGACGTCGTTAGGGCAATTGGTGGAGTTTTATAAGCCGCAGCTTTTGTTCAAATCGCTGCTGTATGGTGTAGTAGCGATGATTTTGTATACAGTAGGGGTGGGCGGTATTGCATTCATTTGCCTTACTTTTGGCGCAGCATTTCAGGGTATCTTTATTGGTTTTATCGCCTTTATAGCCTGTTTCATCCTGATGATGATGTATATGATCAAAATCACCCCAATGTTTTTCATCTTTGTCGAGCATCCAGAGACAGGCGTGGGGCAAGCCCTGAGCGATGGATGGGCGCTGACTCAAGGGCAGATGAAAGATCTGCTGCTGGTAGGGTGGGGGATCATATGGCGGTCGTTTCTTTTCAGTATCATTCCGATGGTGGTAATGCTGCTTTTTGTGCAGTCCCACCTGCCAATCGTCGCCTTGATCATTGGAGTGCTTTTTTCGGTGGTCATCTATGCCTATTTTTTTGCAGTGATCGGCAGTGTGTGGCTGGAGCTTAATGAATAATGGCGTATAGCCAAAAGCGGCTGTCTGTTTTGCAGGGGGCACCCCATCAGGGAACCGTGAAATAAAATGATTTTTCGATATCCAAGAGCGAACAGCTCTTGGATATTTTTTATGCGGTCAATGTTTGAACACAGACACCTTCGCTGCGATCAACTCGTCGGCAGCCAGAGATACAGCTTGTGTGCAAATTATAAGAATCATGCCAAGATGATTCCCAAAAACTATGACCTATGCTATAATATAATCAGATATTTTGTAGAATAAGAAATTTTAGTGACAAACTATTTTGGAAGAGGACAAAAGGAGAGGCTATCACGATCAAAAGACTTATTGGGTCAATGGTGAATAAGGTCAGATGGATACAATAGCCGTATTCCTGCCGCCGGGGAGTAGTTATTTGCCGCTGAGATTTGTGGCTGAAAGTCTGGGCGCGCAGGGTGAGATGACCAGTAAAACGGACGGTACGGCCAAGACCATGATCATGACACATTAGCGAGGAAACTTAGCAGAGGGGGAGAAGGGTATGAAACGATTGGTGAAGCCGTTGCTTTTTTATTTGGCTGCATTTTTGTTGCTCTTTGTCACGCAGTCGATCAGCAATGTGGTCTCACAGCTGGCGATATTGTCCATCCGCGGGATCTATCCCTGGTATGGTTTGATCAGGGCGGTGCTTTATGTGGCTGCCGCGATACTTTGTTTTCAAGGGATGGTCAAATGGTTTGAGCTATCTTGGCAGGAGTGCCGGATACTGCCGATCAGATTGAAGAGCAAGCTGTGGGTGCCGGCGAGTTTGATCGTCTGTCTGCTTTTGCTGGTCATTTATATCTTTGTTTCAGAATGGCTGCTTATGCTGGATCTGCCGCGCAGTACAGCATTGACATTATGGGTGCAGGGTATCGCTTATTTTACTGTCGGCAGCCCCATCGTAGAGGGTATCCTTTTGGCAATGCTTCTAAAGATCGGGGAGGAGAGTTTTGGCCGCGTTGGCGCTGTGATCTATGCGGTCATAGGCTTTGCCCTTTTTTATCTCCCCAATATGTCAAGCCTCAGCGGTGCGGCTTTGCTGCTGTTCGGCGCGGCGCTCGGGCTCAATCTTTTAGCGCAGGTCCTGATCATCTTAGAAAGTGGTTCCGTGTGGAACAGCGTCTTTTTCCACGGGATGTGGAACTTATTTTTGGGGTCGGGGATACTTTATATCGGCCCGCTGGGCAATCAGAATGCGATCTTTGTCATACCGATGGAGCAAAAGTCCATCCTCTTGACAGGCGGTGCGGCTTCCTGCCAAAGCTCGATTTTGGCGATGATCATGCTGGGTATCCTCATTTTGCTGGCAGGCGACAGCCTCTATCGCAAGACCCGGGATCAGCAAGAAGCGGCAGACGGCAATGTGGAAAGCAAGGGGAGCATCCATTTTAGAAATTTGGCGCAGGAAAGTATGCTGGCGCAGATCGTCGCGGAGTACAATAAAGCGGACAGCACGATCAACCATGATCGGACGCACAAGGGGCGCGGCAAGCCCTTGGTCGTGGTCAGCGAGGAGTGGATCAGCCTTTATGACGGCTCTTTCGGCGCAGACGGCGATCTACAGGAGGGCCTAGCATTGTGCGGTATGCTCTCGGCGCAGGCTATGGGCATCGTCAATATCAATGATGAGCTGGCAGACATCATGCTGTTTAAGGGTGATAGGATCGTCTTAGAAGAGCATATCGATGCGGGCGGCTGGCTGGTCAAGGGAGACCTGCAGGCGTTTGTAAAGGCGATCGATATGCCCTACACCTTGGAAGATATCGAGGAACTGTTTGATGTGGCGGATAATAAAGCGTTTCTGGAAAAGTTTCACCGGCTGACTAACTGTCCGTTTTTCATTTATATGAGCGCGTGTCTGCGGCTGCAGGCAGAAGGCTATCTGGCGCTTATGGAGGAAACGCCGGAGATCAATATTTATCGCAAATTAAAGCCGTTTGAGTGGGATGAGCACTGCCGTTATCCGGCAGTCAAGTGATAGCAGCAAAAGGCAGTGAGGGGAAGCCTTGCAGATCCTAAGGGGCGAGGGGCTGCCGAAAATAAAAAGGGGGGAAAGAAAAATGAGAGGTAAGAACAATTTTGATGAGGGTCTGGCGACACTGAAGCGGTATAAAATTTTGTTTGCAGTATCTGTGATCATATTTTTAGCACTAATAGCTGCCAGAACGTTAATGATCTTTATCATCATTTTGAGATGGAATTTCATCTTAGCAGCTGTCCTATATTTACTGGAGATGCCGCTGTATTTTGGCGCTGTCAAGCTGGCGATAACGGCCTGCCAGGAGGGGAGACCTTCGCTGCGTCAACTGGTGGCGTTTTATAAGCCGAGTCTGCTGCCACAGACGCTGCTATACAGTTTGACAGTCGGCGTGCTGATAGTGCTGGGCGTGATCGGCGTCTTTTTTGGCTTTTTCATAATGGCGTTTGCAATAGAGGCTGTGGCCGATAGTGCGCTG
The DNA here is from genome assembly GCA_902496505.1 of uncultured Peptococcaceae bacterium. Classification (GTDB taxonomy): domain Bacteria; phylum Bacillota; class Peptococcia; order Peptococcales; family Peptococcaceae; genus CABVBB01. The sequence continues at coordinate 969 of CABVBB010000258.1, read as the reverse complement.
TTCGCTGTCATCATTTTGCTTGTGGCCTATATTTTGCTGGCGATGTATATGATCAAGATCGTGCCTGCGATATTTATTTTTATTGAGCGCCCAGAGACAGGGATAAAAGACGCCTTGTTGAATGCTTGGGTGATGACCCAGGATCGGATGGAGGATCTGCTGCTGATTTGCTGGGGATTTTTTTGGCGGTCGTTTGTTGCAGGCAGCATTCCTGCCCTGGTCATGCTGGCCGCAGGCGAGTCCAGTTATATCACCATGATCGTCAATAGTATTTTTATGATCCTTTGGAATGCTTACGTTCTTGCGGTGCTCGGCAATGTGTGGCTGGAACTTGCTCATGCTTAGGTTTTTTATGGCCAAAGCCTGTCGTCTTTTGGGGACGGCAGGCTTTTTTGACGTTTAAGGAGGGAGACGATGATGTCTCTTTTTTTGATGTTTGGTACAAAAAAACAAGTCAAAGGGATAGTGAAGGCAGTTGGCGGGAGGCGCAGAGTTGGCTTATAATAAAAAAAGGCTTCTGACGGGAGGGTCAGAAGCGAAAATATATGGCTGCGTTATCTATCTAGAGCCTCTGACCAGTCGCTGCATGAGCTCTAAGATCATGAGGGCGTCCTGATCAGAAAGTTGGGGCAGGGTGTTCATGATCTCGTCTAGTACCGGGCTGGCGGTCCCTAATTCGATGGGCACGCTTTGCCGATCTTTTTCGGCATGCAGCAGCAAATAGCGGCCAAATTGGCTGATCTCGATAACGGTTTCGTCTTTCCAATCCAAGCTGCGGCGCACATCCATGGGGATGACCACCCGGCCCAGTTTATCTAGTTTGCGGGTAATGCCGCTGATTTTCATATACATCCTCCTCTATTCTCAAATCTATAAAATATTTTACTATCTTTCAGAGGGGGTGAAAATGTATGACATAACTTGTGCAAGTAAGTAAGCATGATTAGTATATTGCAATATATTGCAATA
>CABVBB010000257.1 GCA_902496505.1 uncultured Peptococcaceae bacterium | reverse complement strand
GACGGTCATGCGCAACAGTCAAGGAAAAAGTTTGATCAATATCAATAGATGCCATAGTGCAGTCCCTTGGAATGTCATTTGGCTGATGGTAGCGATCACGCCGCTTTCTGACGCGCTTAAGTCTGAGGAGACGGGCATCATGACGACGATCACGCAGTACACTATGCCGATTTTTTCCAATATCAGTTTGACGGCCTTCTTTATTGGCTCGACAGTTATTTTGGCTTTGTTGACTCAGGTCAGTGTCAATATGGTACTGGGTGCTGTATTCGTTCCCTTTTTGACCTCGATCTGTGCGCAGCTGGGTGGTAATCCTTATGTCCTGTTTATGATGCTTTATGCGGGCATCAACATGGCCTTCTTGACGCCTGCGGCATCTGCTTATGGTGCGCTGATGCATGGGCATGAGTGGACCAAGGGCAAAAATGCCTACCTCATCGGTGCAGTGAACCTGGCAGTTATGCTGATCATTTTATCGACCATCGGCATTCCTTTAGGCGAGCTGCTGTTTTAAAGGTGTCGAATATCGACGATTTTAAATATAAAATGTAGAATTAGGCTTTGCTTTTAGAATATAGATGTTTTAGAATGAATAGGGAATCTTCTTGCCTTGACTTGGAGGCAGATGGATGACCTATTCTTTTTTTGCAGAGGTCTATGGAGGTGCGGGGTATGCGGATCGAGCAGTTGAAATATTTTTCTGAGGTGGCCAAATGCCATTCAATCGCGATCGCGGCTGAAAAACTTTTTGTGACACAGCCGACGATCAGCATTGCCATCAAAAATATGGAGAAAGAACTGGACTGTCTTTTGCTGGAACGGTCGAAAAACGGTGTGAGTCTCACGGAGATCGGCCGCGAAGTGCTGCAAAAATGTGAGATGATCCTTAAGCAGGAAAATGAGATCCATGCTTTAGTGATGCAGGATAAGCTGAGCCGTTTAGAAAAGCTGCACGGGCAGCTGAGTATCGTGGCTATCCCCATGCTCGTGCATGCCTTTTTATACGATGCGATCTTTGAGTTTTTGAATGATAATGATCGGGTGAATATCATGATGAAGGAAGCCAATGCGCAATACATTATGGATATGGTGCTGGGCGGGGAGGCGGATATCGGTTTTTCATTATTGGCAGATGAGGAAGTTGCGCAGCTATTGAGCAATGAAGTTTTGGAGGCGCGCAAACTCTACAGCGAAAAGACTTATGTGGTAGCGCACAAAAGTTTCGAGCTGGGCGGCAGTCCTTCTATACGCAGCGACAGCTTGAGCGGCCTGCCGATCGTATCGTTCACGAACTATCCCGTCACCTTTTACAGCAATTTGCCTGGGCGGAAAAGTGGAGATCCGCAGGTCATTTTGCAGACCTATTCACTGGAGTTGATCAAACGATTCATTTTCAGCGGCAAAGCGGTTTCTATCCTTTCCAGCTCAGTAGTGAGCAAGATGGAAAATGAAAAAGGTATCGACATTATCCCCATCTCTGATCTGGACAGTGGTAGGGTATACAGTTTTTGCCGCAGAGATAATCCCAATCAGGAAATACTGGCCGCTTTTGAAGCGGAGGTCCTGCGTCAGTGCTGAGCTGGGGCGTTTATCTTGCGCTTTGAAGAGGGCGCAAAGGGCTTGCGCTATTTCCTGTGCAATGGTAAACTAATAGCCAGAAGATGGAGAAGCTTTTGTCCCCGAGCGGGGGTAGCTTCTATGGCAAAGGAGAAGAGCAAAGTGGCAGTTATTCGAACGATTTTGGTGTATTTGTGGGCGGCGCTGATCATTGTGGGGGCGCTGCCGTATTTGGCGTATGAGAACCACCGCAAGAAAAAGGGCGATCTGGTGAGCGTGCTCAAGGATATGGATCATCTGGTATCGTGGTTTGCCGGTTCTATCGTTGATCTGTGCGGCTCAAAGGTCACGGTGGGGGCAGAAAATCTGCCGCCGGAGGATCAGGCGGTGGTGTATGTCGCCAACCATCAGAGCAATTTTGACATACCGGTAGCGGTCAAATATATTCCGCAGACTAAGGTATTCGTGGTCAAGGAGGAGCTGAAAAAGATCCCGTTCTTTGACTGCTGGATCCGGGGCATTGGCTGCATCTATATCGCCCGCGGTGATGGCCGCAAGGCGCTGGAATCCATCCTGGCGTCGGTGAAGATGGTCAAATCAGGCATGTCCGTGATGATCTTTCCGGAAGGGACGCGCAGTCAGGATGGTACACTGGGCGAATTCAAAGCCGGCGCGCTCAAGGTAGCCAGCAAGGCTAATGCGGCGGTAGTACCGATCGTTTTTGACGGGACCAAGGATGTCATGCCTAAGGGCAAGAAATTGTTTTACAACCGGCCGGTGACCATGACGATCCTGCCGCCGATCCCGGCAGAGGAAGTCAAGGCAATGGCCACTAATGATCTGGCTGATAAGGTCAAGCAGCAGATCGCCCGAACGCTGGGGCAGTCCTTTGAGCCATTGGCAGAGGGCGCACTAGAGGCGTGAATGTAGAAAACCACTGTGCTGGCAAAGAGGACAGTGGTTTTTTGCTGTGGGCTGCTGGTTGAAAAATAGCAGCCCAGGCGGTACAATAGGAGCATAACTGGAGAAACAGGAAGCAGGTGAAAAAATTGGAGCAGGCACTGGCAGTATTACATAAATATTATGGCTATCCCAGCTTTAAGCCCATACAGGAGCGGGCGGTGAATTCCATTTTGAACGGCCGGGATACGTTTGTCATCATGCCCACAGGCGGCGGCAAATCGGTGTGTTATCAGGTGCCGGCCCTGCTCTTTGAGGGCTTGACCATCGTCATCTCGCCATTGATCTCGCTGATGAAGGATCAGGTAGACAATTTGGAGGCGCTGGGCGTCCATGCGGCGTATATCAACAGCACCTTGACGGCGCAGGAGTATGGGGCGGTCAAGCGGCGGGTCTACAGCCGGGAGGTCAAGATCCTCTACGTGGCGCCGGAACGGCTGAATGTGGCTGATTTCATGGAAATGCTTTCGGGGCTCAAAGTAGACTTCGTAGCGGTGGATGAAGCGCACTGTGTCTCGCAGTGGGGCCATGATTTCCGTCCCAGCTATGGACAGATCCAGCAGTTCATTGCTGATCTGCCCGTGCGGCCGGTAGTAGCAGCCTTTACGGCAACTGCTACGCAGGAGGTGCGCTATGATGTGATCAAGCAGCTGGGCTTGGAGCGGCCGAATATTTATCGTGCCAGCTTCAATCGACCTAATCTGGAATTGATCGTCAACAGCGACGCCAACAAATTGGAGACGCTGCTGGATTTTGTGGTCGCTCGGCAGGCGGAGGCGGGTATCATCTACTGTTCGACCCGCAAGGAAGTGGAGCGGCTGTGGGAGGAACTCAATGCCCAAGGCCTGCGGACGCTCAAATACCACGGCGGCATGAATGAAGCGGAGCGCACAGCCAATCAGGAAGCATTCATCTACGATAAGGCCAACATCATGGTGGCGACTAATGCGTTCGGCATGGGCATCGACAAATCCAACGTGCGCTATGTGGTGCACTACAATATCCCCAAAAATATCGAATCGTACTACCAGGAGATCGGCCGCGCCGGACGAGACGGTCTGCCTAGCACGTGCCTTTTGCTTTTTTCACCGGGCGATCTCTATACCAGCAAGTTTTTGATCGAGCAGAGCACGGAAGATGAAGCGCGCAAGGCCAATGAATACCAAAAGCTGCAGAGCATGGTCAATTATGCCTACACCAAGGATTGCCTGCGCCAGTATATCCTGCGCTACTTCGGTGAGGAGCACAAGGGCGAGTGCGGCAATTGCAGCAACTGCAATTTTCAGGGCGTCATTACTGATCAGACGGATGTGGCGAAGATCATTTTCGGTGGTATCCATGCCTTGCGGCGGAGCATCGGCGTCATCAGCCTGGTGGATATGCTCAAAGGCGCGAAGACGCAGAAGATCCGCCAGCTGGGGCTGGACACTCAGCCAGCCTATGGCAAGCTGCGCCATCTCAAGAAAGAAGAGTTGAAAAACCTTTTGTATACGCTGGTCTCCCACGGTTTTTTGACCATTTCTGAGGGCGAATACCCTGTGGTCCAGCTGACAGAAGCAGCGTACAAAGTCTTGCAGGGTGAGGAGCGGGTCATGCTCAAGACAGCCAAGCCCTTGGTCAAAGCCGAGGAAAAGGATCAGGCGCTTTTGGATCGTTTGAAGGCGCTGCGGCTGGAATTGGCTGTGGATCAGGGCGTACCGTCGTATATGGTCTTCAGCGACGCGACGCTCAAGGATATGAGCGTCAAGCAGCCAATCTCTGAGCAGATGATGCTCAAGGTGGTGGGCGTCGGTGAATATAAGCTGCAAAAATATGGCCAGGCCTTCCTCAAAACGATTCGCGAGTATCGGCTGGAAAATGGCCTGGG
>CABVBB010000256.1 GCA_902496505.1 uncultured Peptococcaceae bacterium | reverse complement strand
ATATTTATTATATCTATTAGTTTTTTAGCTGGATAACAGTTTATCTCGGCATTTCTTACGCCTTCCACCGAATTCCTTTGTACCCTGATACCCAAAAAAGCTGCCCTCTGCAAATGCAGGAGGCAGCTTTTTTACGGCCATTAAAGCTTAAAATTCTTGTGCTAAGATCTGATAGACTGGTGCGCCTTCGCACTCTCTCGGCATGCGTACGCCGCCCAAGACAGCCAAAGTAGCAGCTACGTCGACCTGACGGATGACACGGTTGGTATAGCCTGGTTTGATCCCTTGACCAGCTGCGATGAAGATCGGCGATACAGAGGTATCGTGGCAGCCCTTGAAGGTGGAGAGGGAATCGCCATGAACGCGGTTGTAGCCTTCCTCCAGCCAGTAGAGGATATCGCCGCATTCTGGGCCGCTCATGCCCAAAACGGCAGCGTCTTTGTTGCGCATCGCCAAGGAGACGATCCGGCGGCCATGTTTTGGTTCTTTATAGCCATAGAGATCGGTGATGATCTGACGCTCTAATTCATACTTATCCGCTGGGTCAACGATGCCGTTGAGGTTGCGGCCCTTGAGGTTGATCCAGATATGGTTGCCGCGGGTAGCCAAGGCGCGCGTTTTGGTCCAGTCGATGGCTTTTTTGCCGTTCTCATCTTCTTTGAGCACGGTATAGCCCAATTCGCACATGACGCCTGCGTTGACGCCGAACGGATCGCCTAAGACTGGCGGCAATTCTTCGGTGACCAACAGGCCATGGTCAGAAACGATGAAGATGGTCCAGCCTTCATCCAAATAAGGCAGGAACTGACCAACATAACGGTCGGTATCCAGATAAGCGTTTTCAATGAACTGAACATAAGCATCCGTGTTCAGCCCTGGTTCATTTTCTCTCTCCACAGACCAGTTCCAGAACACATGGGCCATATTGTCGACATTGTGCAGATGGGAGAAGATGATCTCTACATCCTGCTTATCCATGAAGTACTGTAAGCATTTAGCCTGCCAATCGGTATAGACCTCCCAGCTGGGCTGCATGATCTCGCGAACGACAGTTTCCCGACCGCCCAAGGTGACCATGACTGGTTGGACATAGTCCACATTTTTGATGACGTCCTGATAAATGCTCTTAGGATGGAACAAGCCGTCTTCATTGATATCCATGCCGTTGCTGACCCACATCTCTACAGAGGTGCCGTCTGCTGCCATGTTGAAGACGCGAACGGTCCGGTTGACGATGGTGGTGCCGTCTTTGTAAGGCACATCATCCATGATGTTTTTGACCAATTCATTGTTATGCACGACAGCCAGCGGTTCAGCGGCTTTTTTGTTTTTGTAGATCGCTACGCTGTCAAAGATACCGTCCGCATTAGGCTCTAATAAGCAGACCCAGCGTCTGGTACCGCCTGCCAAAGTGATGGAGAACTCTTTGGCGCCTTCCTTAGCATTCGGCCAGTTTTTAGCGTTTTTCAGCGGCTCACGGGTGGTGGTATCGGATAATTTGGTGCCGAAGTCCCCTTCATCCAAAGTGGTCATGACCGCAGTGACTTTTTTACGGTTGAGGGCTTTGTCCAGTGCTTCCAAAGCTTTGGTAGAGGACGCATCGATCGGCGCAGCATTCGCCGTATCGCCCAAGTCGGTGATGATGCAGCCTGCGCCGTTGTCATGGCTTTCGCCTTCCGCCACAGCCTCTTCCTCGATATCCACAGAAGCCAGGATATATTTTTCCATATCGCGCAGGGCTACGCCCATGCTGACGCTGGCTGGCTGTGTGCCGTCAACGACCAGCAGGTTTTCACTGTTGGTGCTTGGTGGCCAAGAAGCGCCCGGCCAATGCCAGACCAGCGTCTTTTTGCCAGCCTCTGCAAAAACGTTCCACAGCTGCTCTGCTTTGCAGCCAATGGAGTCAAACGCATAAACGATCTCATCCAAGCTGTCTGGGGATTGACGCCAGAAGCAGGTGATACCGTGTGTCTCAGGATAAGCGCCAGTAGCCAAAGTCGTCCACAGCGGCGGAGTGATGGTCGGCATTGCGCCCAATAACACCAAGTCCTCGCGGCAGGCGCCCCGCTCCACGAACTTTTTAAAGTTCGGCAGCTTGCCTTGATCCATAAATTTTTTGGTCAGAGACGGTTCCAAACCGTCAACGCCTAACACCAAGATCTTATCTGTTGCTTTTTCTCTTGCCATCTTGATCAGTCTCCTTTGTTGGATCATAAGTGTTCCTCATGTCTTTTATTATAGCTATTAGTACTTTGTTTGAATAACAGTTTGTGCCAACATTTTCAAATCCCTCGACCGAAATTTTTTGTACCCTAAGCCACAAAAAAAGCGATATCGTCCGCTCAGATCTGAGCAAACGGTATCGCTTCAAATGATCGTATAGTTTTCCTTCAAGAAAGTATGGCCTTCTCCTGCCAATACTGGAGGAAATCCGTTTCTGGCATGGGGCGGCCGTAGAGGTAGCCTTGGGCGCAGGCGCAGCCCATGGTCTTTAAAAGCAGGGCTTGTCCTTCTGTCTCTACGCCTTCGGCAATGACCGCCAGGTCTAATTCCTTGGCCAGGTTGATGACGAGCTGCATCACGCTCTGGCTGCGGACTTCGTTCTCTGCATGATTCAAAAACCGCAGATCCAGCTTCATCACGTCGATGGGCAGTTCATAGAGGGTATTGAGGGCTGAATAGCCGCTGCCGAAGTCGTCCATTTCGATGATGAAGCCTGCCTGTTTGAGCCGCTTGATGACGTTGAGCAGCTGGGCGGCATCTTTGACGTAGGCAGACTCGGTGATCTCCAGGGGCAATTGTTCCGGCGCCAGTCCGTATTTTTGGATAAGGCGCGTCAAGGTCTCGGGCAGATCCTCATGATAGAGGTCTGCTCGGGAAACGTTCACAGAGATGGGCATCCCGTCTCTGCCGGATGCGCGCCAGGCGCTTTGCATCGCGCAGACTTTTTCCCAGACGAAAATGTCTACTGCGTAGATAAAACCGTTCCGCTCAAAGACGGGGATAAAATCGCCTGGCGGGATCATGCCGAATTCGGGATGGTTCCAGCGGATCAAGGCTTCTGCGCCGACGATCCGTCCCGTTTCCACTTCTACCTTGGGCTGCAGATAGACGAGGAAATCTTCCTGCTCCAGGGATTCGACCATGGAATTGACGATTTTTTGCTCCAGCAGCATTTTTTCATGCATCTGTTTATTGTATTGGGCGATGCCGCGGCCATAATTGCCCTTGATGCTGCTGGCGGCCAGCAGGGCACGGTCGCACATCCGAGCCACCGCCAGACCTTGTTCGTCTATCGGATAGATGCCGGCCTTGATCTGCAGCCGCATGGGCAGCGGATAATGATCCTGAAAGTACGTGAGTCCCTGGTCTAGGTTGGCATAGAGCTCCGCGCACTGCGGCAGCAGCGCAAAAAATGTATCCGCTCTGGCCCTGGTCAGCAGCATCATTTCACCCGAAGGCAGGATGCCCATAAGGGACACGGAGAGATCCAAGAGCAGCCTGTCGCCGGCTTCTGCGCCAAAGGTATCGTTGACGATCTTAAATTGCTCGATATCCACGGCCACGATAGCAAAATCCTGCTCTGAATGGCTCTGCAGGATGGCGGCCGCCCGTTCGTAAAAGGCCTTTTCCGTATAAAGCCCGGTCAGCGCATCCCGCTCCAGCACTTCGATGGTGCACTTGGCCTGCCGCGCTTCTTCTAAGAGTCCCTGGAGCCGGACGTTGGCCTTTGCCAGGGTACGCTGATAATTGATCAGCTGGCTGTTGAGCTTTTGGATCTCGTAATAGCCTGCCCCATATTCTTCCGAAATGCTGCCTTTTTGGACGTCCAAGGCTGCGGCCAGCGCCATTTCGACCAACTGGGAAAATTGAATGGTATCTTCCAGGCCGTAGGCTAAAATGAGCAGCTGAGTGCTGATGACGGCAACGGTCACACAGACGCAGGGACTGCCCTGCGTGCGCATCTTGAGGCGCAGAGACAGACAGCCTTCCATTTCCTCGCGCAAAACGTCGTCCAGCTCAGTGCTTTCTTCAAACAGCTGGCGAATATCTTGACCTTCATTGACGATGCCGATGGGAAAGCTGTGCAGGACTCGCTGCACCACGCCCCGCCTGTCACAAAGTGCAATATATCTGTTCATAGTGTCTCATCCGCCCATAGCACCAATTCACGCGCATCTTTGGTGCAGATATCCGCTCCCCAGCTTTTCCACAGCTCTGTCCCGTCGAAGGCATTGCCGCCTACGGCGATCTTGAGCTGCGGGAGCGTTTCACGCAAATTTTGCACAGCCTCTCGGCATAATGGCAGATGCTGCGGCATGGTCACCGACAGCGCCACCAGATCGGGCTGCTGCTCTGCGGCGGCGGACTGGATGGCCTCGATCGG
>CABVBB010000255.1 GCA_902496505.1 uncultured Peptococcaceae bacterium | reverse complement strand
GTCTTCTGCCGGTCGGAGCAGCCGCTCGCTCAGTTCGTGTCAGCGGGGCAGTTGATAGCGCCGGCGGGCACTTTTGCAGCGGAGCAGCTGCCGCAATTATGGCATGGTCCGCTGACGTCGTGGCAGGCGCTTTATGCTGATTGGCAGAAGCGGCCGCTGGCAGAGGTGCTGCCGGCGCAGAGCCAGGCGGCGCTGCAAAATTGGCTGAACGCCAAGCTGGAGCAGGTGAGCCAGCAGGAGAGCGTGGTGCGTTATGTGACGACGCTTTTGAACCGTTTTCTCAGCGAGCAGACGCTGGGCGAAGCCTTCGACGGGCAGTTGAGCCGCTGGCTGGCCGCTAATCTCAGCAGCTTGCTGCAGACGGCGCTCAATGAGGTCATCGGCTGGCTGGCCGCTAAGCAGGAGACCATCACCTCATTGGTGCAGAAGCAGATACGAGAGCGTCTGAGCTTCATGCAGCTCATGGGCTATGCTGCGGTGGGCGGCGATGAATTGGTGGGCGAAATGGTGGAGCGGCTGGTGACGGTCAAGCTGCCTTTGTTTTTGGCGATCAGGCAGCAGGAGATCGGCCAGGCGGTCAAGACCTATTGGGAGGAGCGATTAGCGCCGCTCTCACCGGCGGAATTGGCGCTGGTGGTGACGCCTGAGGCGGTAGCTTCCTTTTTGGGCCAGCTGGCTGAGCAGCCGCTTTTGCGGCAGGAGGCGGTGGGATTTTTGGCAGATGCTGGGCTGATCTTAGGCCGCGTGCCTGTGAGCCATTATCTGGCGCCGACGATCTTTGGCGATCTTGGGACGCTGGAAACAGCCCTGGCAGCGGAAAAGGTGCTGGTCACCAGCTGGCTGGATGCTCGTTGGCAGCAGAAGCAGGGCGAGATCCTTTTCCATGCGGCCAGGGTATTGGAGCCGTTTTTGAATGCCCAGCTGTCTAAAATGACAGTGGGTGCGCTGCTAGCCCCCTGCGCTGCGGCGCTGGGACGCCTGGATAGTGAGCGGCTGCTGGCTTTGGGTGAATTGGAGCCTCTGGCCAAGGAGGCGCTCGCTGGCATCATGCTGCGGGCCGGTCAGCGGCCAGCGTCAGCGTGGCTGGATTGGCCGGAATTCAGCGCCCAGCTCATGAGCCAAGGGGAGAAGCTGCTGGCCAGCGATGCTTTCAAGGACTGGTGGCAAAAGCTGATGACCGATCTTTTGGGCGAGGCACCCAGACTGTGGGAAGAGGTGCTGCCGAAAAAAATGCGCGAGCAGCTGACCAGCTGGGTGGTGCAGGCGTTTTTGGCCAGTCTCCGTCAGGATGGCTCGTCTGTGCTGCGTCAGATGAATCTGGCGCAGGTCACCAGCGTGCAGGTGCAGGCTATGGACGCGCAGGAATTGGAGCAGCTGGTGCATGGTTTTGCCCAGCCGTACTTCGATCATATCCAGAATATGGGCTGGCTGGGCGCAGGATTTGCCATCCCAGGCATTCTGCTCAGTTTTTGGCTGCTGTAAAGGGGAGAGGAGAAAGGCATGCTGATCTATCATTTGGCCGATCTGCATATCGGCAAGAAACTGAACAATGTATCGCTCATCGAAGAGCAGCGCGCTGTGCTGGAGGAGGTGCTGGCTATCATTGGCCAGCGCCGGCCGGACGCGCTGCTTTTGGCGGGCGATCTGTACGACCGGCGCAATCCGCCTATCGAAGCGGTCAATCTGCTGGATGAATTTTTGTCCGCCGTGGTGCTGGAGGAAAAAGTGCCTGTCCTGGCCATCGGCGGCAATCATGACAGCGGCGAACGGCTGAGCTTTGCCGGAGGTATCTTGGCGAAGGCCGGACTTTATATGGCGGGGCGCTTCCAATTGCCAGTGCCGGAGGTGATCTTGGCGGATCAGTGGGGGCCGGTGCATTTCCATCTATTGCCTTATGCGGATCTCTTGACGCTGCGCTATGAGCTGGCGGAGGAGACGCTGGAGGATTATCCGGCGGCTATGGCGCGGGTGCTGGAAACGATCGAGGCAGACTGGACGGAGGGCGAGCGGCATGTATTGGTGGCGCACGGCGTGGTGACCGGCGATGAACCGCTGGAACGCTCGGAATCTGAGCGGGAGCTCACCATTGGCGGTACGGAAAGCTGGAGCAGCGCGCTCTTGGGCCGCTACAACTATGTGGCGCTGGGCCATCTGCACAACAGCCAGCGCGCGGGGGCTGAGCACATCCGCTATGCGGGCTCGCTGCTCAAGTATTCTTTTTCCGAGGAGCATCAGGTGAAGAGCATGACTGCGGTGACGCTGGATGAGACAGGCGCGTGTACTATCGAGCGGCTGCCCTTGATGCCGCCGCATGATCTGCGCACCATCACCGGTACTCTGGCGGAGCTTGTGGCCGGTGCGGAAAAAGATCCGGCACGGCTGGATCATGTGCGGGCAGAGCTCACCGATCGGGGCGAGCTTTTGGAGCCGATGGCCGCGCTGAGAGCGGTGTATCCCAATATTTTGGAGCTGCGCCGGCTCTATGCGGCGCGGGTCCCGATAGAAGAGGGAGGGCCTGAGCGTATCCGGCCGGAGGAAGCTCAGCCAGAGGAATTATTTGCCCAGTTTTACCGCCAGATGACTGGCGAAGAGTGGACAGCCGAGGAGCAGAAGATCCTGCAAGGGGTCTTGGAGCGGCTGCTGAAGGAGCGTGCCTAGATGAGACCATTACAACTGACGATGAGCGCCTTTGGCCCCTACGCGGGGGAAACGGTGCTGGATTTTGCCGAGCTTGGGGAACAAAATATTTTTGTCATCACCGGTCCGACCGGCGCGGGCAAGACCACCATTTTTGACGCCATCTGCTACGCTTTTTACGGCGAGACCAGCGGCGCAGAACGGGAGGTCAGAGGCCTGCGCAGTGATTTCGTGCTGCCCGAGGAGCCGGCGGTGACCTATGTGGAGCTGACTTTCATGGTGCGGCAGAAGGTCTACCGCGTCCGCAGACAACCGGCGCAGAAACTGCCCAGCAAGCGGGGCAGCGGTTTCAAGGACGGCCTGGCGATGGCGGAGCTTAGCTGCGTTGGCCATGAGGAATTCGCGCCCTTGGCCAAGGTGGGCGAGGTCGACGGCAAGATCGTGGAGCTCTTGGGCCTGACCAAAGATCAGTTCCGCAAGATCGTCATGATCCCGCAGGGCGATTTCCGCCGTTTTTTGAATGCTGATACGAAGGAAAAACAGGATATCCTGCGCAAGCTTTTCGGCACAGGGTTATACGAACAGGTGCAGTATGCCTTGACTCAGCAGAAGAAGGACTTGGAGACGCAGCACAAAGATCAGCGGCTCTTGGCGCAGGAAAAATTGCAGCACATCGTGGAGACGGGGCATGAAGCGCTGGCGGAGCTCAAGGCGCAGGAACAGCCGGAGCTGGGCGCGGTCATCGATGCGCTCGGGCAGGCTGTGGCCGCTGATACAGCGCTGGAAGCTTCGATCAAGACGCAGGCTGAGCAGAAAATGGCGGAGCAGCAGCGTTTGCAGCAGGCGTTGGCGGAAGGCCGGGTGCTCAATGACCGTTTGCAGCAATTGAGCGCAGCCAAGGCCGAGCTGGGCCTGCTCCAGGCGCAGGAGACGGCTATGGCTCTCAAACGGCAGGAGCTGGAGCGTATCGGCTGGGCCTTGGAATTGCAGGCTGTCGATCAGCGCTATGGCGGCTTGCAGCGGACAGTGGCAGAGCAGTCCGCCGAAGAGGTACGCTTGGAGCAGGCCTTGGCGCAGAATGGTCAGCGCTTGGAGCAGGCGCAGAGCCGCTTGGCCGCTGAGCAGGCTAAGGAGCCGCTTTTTCAGGAGAAGGAGCTGCAGCTGGATCGTTTGGCAGGCTATCGTGATGAGGTGGCGCGGCTGGGAGCATTAGAGCGTACGGCAGCAGAGAGCGCCCAGCAGCTGGCCGCAGCAGAAAAGCAGCAGCAAGCGCTCAAGGACCGCCAAAAGGACAATGAGGTCCTGCGTCAGTGCACAGCCAGCGAGCTGGAAGAGCTGCGCGTCCAAATGGAGCGCAGGCAGCAGCTGGGGCATGAATTAGAGCTGGCGCAGCGGGACGTCCAGCCGTTGACAGAGCTCTTGGAGAGGATCGCCCACTGTGGCCAGCTGAAAAATGAATTGGCGCAGGCAGCAGAAGAGAGCCAGAAGCAGCAGGCAGTCTTCCAGACGGAGGAAAACACGCTGCGCAAGCTGCGTCAGGCGCAGCGGATGCAGTATGGCGCTTTGCTGGCAGCTGAGCTTGAGGACGGGGCGCCCTGCCCAGTCTGCGGCGCGCTGCACCATCCCCAGCCGCAGCAGCCAGCCGCGCAGCTCGTCAGTGAAGAAGATCTGGAGGCGCAGGAAAAACGCACCGAAGCCAGCCGCAGTCAGTGGCAAAAGGCCCGCGAGCGGGAGGAGGGTCTGCGGGCCCAGCTGGGGCAGATGGAGCAGACGCTGGACC
>CABVBB010000254.1 GCA_902496505.1 uncultured Peptococcaceae bacterium | reverse complement strand
TCGTATACAAAACGTCCGGCGACTCTACCAGCAGCAGATCTTTGATGTAGTGCGGATCATAAAGCTGCTTCTCTTCTACGATGGATATCTTCACATAAGGCCTTTGTAAAGCCATTTCTTTGAAAAAAGCGGCCAGCGTCTTGCTCAAACCGGACATGCTGAGGATCGATAGACTGGCCATATACTGCTCAGCATGCTGCTGATTTTCCGCATAAGCATTGATCTCACCCACCGACATCAAGATTTGATTGAGGTAAGGCTGCAGCATTTTGCCATGCTCAGTGAGCTGGATACCTTTATTAGAGCGCTGCAAAAGCTTAAGACCCAGCTCACTTTCCAATCGTTTGATCGCATTGGTGATATTTTGCTGCGAGATATACTGCTGTTCGGCAGCCTTGCTCATGGACCCCTCATGGATGGCCGCCATGAGGTAGTGGATATCTTCTGTGCGCATATGATCAGTCCTTATGGAAAATATTTGCTACAAAATATGTTTGTCTTCATCGACACGATTCTACAAAAGCGTGTTGTACATTTATTCTGCTTAAGTATATCATAAAAATAAGCAATGTTGCAATATTTCTCCGCTGATCAGCCGCACTTGTCATTTCTAAAGGAGGGTTTCATATGATCTATCCAAAAAGTGAAAAAATGTTTGTTATCGGTATTGACGGTATGGATCCGCGGCTTACCCGCCGCTTCGTTGATGAGGGCAAAATGCCCAATACCCAGGCTATCATCCAGCGCGGCGCACAGCGTCATGATCTGGTCATGCTCGGCGCTCAGCCCACTGTGACGCCTCCTATGTGGACGACCTTAGCCACCGGCGCTTATCCGGTGACCCATGGCATCACCTGTTTCAATCGGGCCGTTCCCGGCGAACTAGATATGAAGCAGTACAATTTCCACTCCAGCTACTGTAAAGCAGAAAAACTGTGGAACGTCTTTGCGGAAGCAGGCAAAAAAACCTTGGTCTGGCACTGGCCTGGCACTTCTTGGCCGCCCACTTCCGACAGCGAAAATCTCATGGTCGTTGACGGCACACAGCCAGCTGGTGTCAATATGACTGTTGGCACGATCAATGAAGAAACGATCCTCGTCGCTGATATCAAAACTGAGGAAGTCACCTTCCGCCGCAAAGCAGCCAGCGACGAAAACGTGCCTTGTGTGATCAAAGATTACGGCGAGAGCAGCGATTCTTATTTTAGTCAAGATTCTTCCGATCGTTTAAAAAACGATGCGCCAGTCAGACAACTCATCCTTTATCCAGAGGACGGTGAGGGCGGCCTCTCTGATACCCCCTTTGACGTGGCTTTGTCGCCCATTAAAGAAGCTTCCGGCTGGGCCAATGCTCCGCAGGGGGCCAAAGAATTCACCATATTGCTCTCCGGCGGACTGATCCGCCGTCCGGCGCTGATCTTAAAAAACACTGCGGGCAGCTATGACCACATTGCCATATACCCATCCAAAAAAGCCGTCGAACCACTTATTTGCCTCGAAAAAGACGTTTTTACAGAAAACTACATGGATGACGCCATCAAAGGCGACAAAACTTATCATACCAACCGCAACCTCCGTCTGCTGGAACTCTCTGAGGACGGCAGTCATCTCAAGCTCTGGATCTCCGCCGCTATGGATATCACCAATGACAGCCTGTGGCATCCGCGCCGCCTCTTCCAGGTCGTTACGGAAAATATGGGGTATCCGCAGCCGACCTCCATCATTGGCGGCAGCAGTAAAATGCTGATCGAAAAATGTATGCTGGCTCAATGGGAGGCCACTGCCAACTGGCAGTCCGGCGCGCTGAATCATCTCATCGAGCAGGAGCAGATCGAGATCATCTTTTCTCATTTCCACAATATCGACCTCTTGAGCCATATGGTGGTCAAATTCTTGAAGGATAAAGGCCACAGCAAGCTCAGCGAGGCAGATTACGCAGAGATCATGGAAAATATCTATCAGCAGACCGATCGCTATATCGGCCGCTTCCTCCATTTACTAGACGAAGGGTGGACCTTATTTATCGTCTCTGACCATGCTGCCGTCTGTCCAGAACATGAGCCTGTCATGATGGGCGATATGGTAGGGGTCAATGTCCGGGTCATGGAGGAATTGGGCTTTACCGCGCTGAAAAAGGATGCCTCCGGCCAAGAACTGCGCGAGATCGACTGGGCGCATACGAAAGCCATCGCCCAGCGGGGCAACCATATCTATATCAACCTCAAGGGCCGTGATGCCCATGGTATCGTAGAGCCCACTGATCAATATGAAGTTGAAGAGGAGATCATGACTGCCCTGTATGGCTACAAAGATAAAGTGACCGGCAAGCGGGTCATCGCTTTGGCTCTCCGCAACAAAGATGCCATTCTGCTGGGCATGGGCGGGCCAGAATCCGGCGATATCCTCTACTGGATGGCTGAGGGATACAATTATGACCATTGTGACAGCTTGTCCACCACTTATGGTTATGGCGGAACCTCTGTTTCTCCCATCTTTATCGCTGCCGGCACCGGACTCAAGAAGGGCTATGAGACGACACGCATCATCCGTGAAGTCGATCTGACGCCTACCATGGCTGTCCTGGGCGGCGTACGTATGCCTAATGAGTGTGAAGGCGCTCCTATCTATCAAATACTGGAATAAACTGCAAATGATAAGCGGGCAGGTCATCCGGTGCTCAGCCCGCTTTTGTTCTTTGACCGCTCTTTTCGCATTAAAGGAGGTAGGCTCTCATGATCGATAATATCGTTAAGAACAAAGCAGCATATCTGCATGGCTGCATCGTCATCCTGCTCACGCTGGGCATTGGCTTTTTGCCGCCCTTTGCTGATATCACCCCTTATGGCATGAAGATCCTGGGCGTATTTGTCGGCTTAGTTTATGGCTGGATCTTCGTCGGTATGGCTTGGCCCAGCTTGTTCGCCATGATCACGCTGGCCTTCACTGGCTATGGCTCTGTGGAAGCTATTTTTGGCGAAGGTTTCGGCAACAGCTCCCTGCAGTTGGTTTTATGGGTATTTATTCTTGTTTCTTTCTTAGACACCACCGGCTTGACCAAATTTATCGCCGAATGGTGCGTCAGCCGCAAAATCTGTGTTGGCCGGCCGTGGCTCTTCACCTTCATGCTCATGTTCGCCGCCGTCTTTTTGGCCGCCTTTACCAATGCCTTTGCTACTTTAGCGATTTGCTGGAGCTTGGCTTTTCGCTCCTGCGAAACCTTAGGCTTCAAAAAAGATGATCGTTATGTCCTTGTCCTTATGATGGGCATCACACTGATGGCCTGCATTGCCTGTGTCATCATGCCTTTCCGCAGTGTGGCCATCCTGCTCAACAAATATATGGAATCCGCCGTTGGCTATGGCGTTGTCAGCGCCGATTGGCTGATCTTCCAGGTGATCCTTGTTGTTTTGATCACCGCTGCTTATTTTCTCATCTGCCGCTTTATCGTCAAACCCGACCTCTCCCCTTTCACCCAAGGCAATCAAGACATTTATGAAAACCTGCGGCATAACAAAATGACCTACCAGCAAAAATGGGCCGCTGCCATGCTGGTGTTGTTTCTGATCATTGTCATCGTTCCTTCTTTCTTTTCGGCTGCCAATCCTTTGATCGGCATGCTCAAAAAAATAGGCATCGTTGGCGGTGCCTGCCTCTGCTTGATCATCCTCAACTTTGTCAAAGATGATGACCAAAAATCTTTAGCAGAGGCTGCCGACTGCTGCCGCAATGGCATCAACTGGAACCTCATTCTGATGCTGGCCGCCTCCTTCCCTGTAGCCAGTGCTTTAGAACTAGAAGAGGCTGGCATTATCCAATCCGTCATGAATGGCATATTACCGATCATCACTCAGATGAGTCCCGTTATCTTCATCATCACCATTATTGTTGTCTTTGGGATCGTCACGCAATTTATCCACAATCTGATCTTGATGATCGTTTTCACCCCCATCATCGCCAAGGTCTGTTTAACTATCGGCTTCCCGCCAGAATTGTTCGTCTGCATCTTTGCGACCGTTACCAATATGGCCTTAGTCACACCTGGTTCTTCTGTGATGGGCGCCATGATGCACGGCAATACCCAATGGGTCTCCACCAAAAATGTCTATTTAGGCTCGACAGCTATCGTTGTTTTGGCCTTAGGCATCCTGATCATCGCCGGTATCCCTATCGGCTTTATGATCTGGTGAATTTTGCTTTTTCATAAGCAAAACGCCTTCCTCAGCAGCGGGCAAGACCTGCTGTCAGGAAGGCGTTTTTTTACGTATACGACATCTCCAGGCTGGTGCTCTCTCCTGCTGGCGTTAGCTCGCGGGCGAGCTCCTGGGCCAGTTGAGCAAGCAGCGTTTGGCTGACGCGCTGGCTGTGGGCGAGGACTTGGTGCACGCCTGCGCGGCCTGCGGCCCAGTCGCCGGCCCAGTAGA
>CABVBB010000253.1 GCA_902496505.1 uncultured Peptococcaceae bacterium | reverse complement strand
CCTGACGCTTCTTGACAATATCCTCCTGCCACTCATGCGGGATCACCGCCAAAATCGAAAAAAGCTTCTCGCCAAGGCCCGCAGACTGATGCAGCAATTAGGCATTGCGGATCTGGCACAGCGCGAGATCACGCAGGTCTCCGGTGGACAGCTGCAGCGGGCAGGCATCTGCCGCGCTCTGATGAACGAGCCCCAGATCATATTTGGCGATGAACCCACTGGCGCCTTGAACTCCCGATCTGCAAAAGAAGTCCTGGAACACTTCACCCAAATCAACGCGAACGGCACTGCTGTCCTTTTGGTGACCCATGACACCCAGGTAGCCGCCAGGGCCAGCCGCGTGCTGTTCATGCAGGATGGCCGGATCGTCAGTGAACTGGCCTTGGCAGCCTATACGGCAGCTGAGCAGGAAATCCGTGTCGCCCAAATCACAGCACACCTGCTCCGTCTTGGCATATAGAAATGTCCCCCAGCCCCAAAAGGAACACAGACGATCGCTTAAATGCGGCCTATGTTCCTTTTGGGGCTGTCATTTTCGCACCTGGCTGCGCCTCTGTTTTTACAAATCTATCGTTTTTACGACAGCAATTGACTATTGATGACATAATAATTATAATAATAAGCGCAATTAATTATTCCTTCTCATTTTAATAAGGAGATTTTCAATATGCGCATTGAACAGTTTGAGGCAATCTTAGAAGTCGCTCAGCAGAAATCCATGCAAAAAGCAGCCGAAGCGCTTTATACCTCTACTCAAAATATCAGCAAACTGATCAAGGATTTTGAAAAGGAACTACATATCCAAATCTTTATTCGCAACAAGCATGGTATTTTTCTCACGTCAGAGGGCGAATACATCGTCCAGGAACTGCAAATCGTCATGCAGACGCTCAACGCTTTAAAAAGCCATTATCTCGATCTCACTGACAGCGAACCGATCCAAGGCCGCATCGACCGCGTGCACATTTTATCTGTCCCCTCTGAACGGGAGACCGCTTCTGCGATGCTCGAATATCTCGGCGACCACTATACTTTGCAGAGCGCTACGCTGAATATCAAGGATGCCATGATCATCAATTCCTTGCTCAAACAGGACCGTGACAAGCTTTTGCAAGACTATGATTTCATTTTTACCAATATGCTTGAGCCCGACCTCTTGCAGCTGAAGGAGATCCCCGCTGATCCGCCATTATTTCTGCTCTATAAAAACCGTCTCGGTATCCACCTCAACCAGCACAGCCTCTTTTCTCAGCAAGATTCTATCTCTATCAAAGATCTTTTGAATGAACCGTTGATCGCTTACGTACCAGATGGTTTAGAAACGACGCTCCCTTTATTAGCGATGAAAAATATAGGCGTAAGTTTGCAGCCCAAATATAACATCACATCGGAAAAGACCTGCCAGCATTTCATTCAAAAAAATATGGGCTACAGCTTGGTGCCTTATCTGGAAAATACGCCTTTTAACGCAGCTGAACCCAACACTGTGATCATCCCGCTAAAGGAAAAAGTCTTCATCCACCATATTTTATTGGTCAATCCCCGCCTGCTCCATACGCAGTTTTACACCCGTATCCAAAACCTTTTGCTGAAGCAGTATAAATATATGCATCCGATCTACTGATACTAAAAGAGGAAAGCCCATTTTGATGAGCTTTCCTCTTTTGATTGTTTCTGAAATAATGGCCAGACTCAGTATGCTTTTTCTAAAATTTGATAGATCGGCGCGCCTTCACACTCTCTTGGCATTCGCACACCGCCGATCACCGCCACGGTAGGCACCACATCGACCTGTCGGATCACCCGCTTAGTCAGCTCACCTTGCTTGATACCAGGACCTGCGGCAATAAAAATCGGCATCAGCGATGTATGATTCAGCCCATAGGTGGTGGTGATAGCGTCGAAATGGTCATCATTGTAGCCTTCTGCCGTCCAGGCAATGATATCACCGCAGCGTTCGCCGCCGTAGCCAAAAATGATGGCATCTTTATTGCGCAGAGCGCAGGCAATGATGCGTTTGCCGCTTTCGGGATGTCTGGCCCCGTATAAAGCGGTCATCACTTCTTCTTCCACTTCATACTGATCTTCTGGTTCCACGATGCCATGATCATAGCGGCCTTTGAGATTGATATAAATGTTGTTCGCACGGCTGGCCACTGCTTTTGTCTTGCTCCAGTCCACCTCATGCGTCTCATTGCCATTTTCATCCTTCATCATGACCGTAAAGCCCAGATCCCGCATCAAACCAACATTGATCCCGCTGACATCACCAAATTCCGGTTTCTCATATTCAGCACAGATCAGCGCATGATCGCTGACCAAAAAAATATTCCAGCCCTCATCCAAAAGCGGTAAGAAGCTGCCCACATATTGATCGGTCTGTACATAAACTGCTTCCATATATTTTTTCGCTGCTTCTTCACTGTATTTGCTGAAATCCCGATGTTTCATATGGCGGCCAACCGAATGCATCTGTGCATCCACATTGTGACAGTGGCTGAAGACCACCTGATAATTTTCCTGACGTATCAAATACTGAATAGCGTCAGACTGCCACTTGCAGTATTTATCCCATAGCGGGAGCATACAGCCGAACAGTTCTTTTTCATTTTTAGCGGCTAAGTTGAGCGCAGCAACTGGGTAGCCGACATTCTCTACCACTTCATCATAAAGTGACTGGGGATGCCATAATTGTTTGTCATGGATATCCAGCGCCGAGGAAATGAAAATTTCTAAGGCACTGCCGTCTTCCGCCAATTCCAATAACCGCATATGTTTTACCGTTTCTACTTTTTCATTGCCGCGGAAATCATGATCTAAAATATCAAAGGTCATGGCGTCTTTTTTGAGGACCGCCAGCGGTTCTGCACTTTTCTTTGATTCATACATTTTGACGGTATCATAGATCCCCTCTGCATTTTTGATGATCAGGGCCGGTCTCCGCACCAAGCCACCGCTCATCAAAATAGTGAACTCCAAGGCATCTTCTGGTGCATCTTGCCATCCTTTTGCTTCTTTGATCGGGCTGATGGAATGATCAAATTTGGCATGTTTGATAAAGCCGTCTGTCCCCTCATCGTTATTGAGCAAAATGATTTTGCTGTCAGGCTTATCCAGACCGACCTGCCCCTTGACACCCTGAGTCTTTTTCCCTTCTGAGGCCAGATCATCGATAGCACAAGGCTCGATGCCCTTCGTTGCACCTTTGGGCTTATACAATAATTCCGGCTGCTCTTTGCTCGCTGTGGCAAAAAATTCACGGCTGACCACTGCTGTGCCTAGATTCACCCCAGCCGGCTGGGTACCATCCACTACACTCAGCAAAGGATCGTCACTGGTCGGCGGCCAGGCAGATCCCGGCCAATGCCATACTAACGTTTTCATACCATTTTCTACAAACACATCCCACAGCAGCTCAGCCTGACATTTGCGGGAATCCAGCGCATAGCTCACATACTCCGGGCCTTTGTCGCTGGGATTATGGAAACAAGTGATGCCGTGCACATTGGCATAGCAGCCTGTGGCCAAGGTCGTCCACATGGGCGGCGTGCCCGTGGGATGACCGCCGAGCATTTCCAGATGCTCATTGGCGGCACCGCGATCCAGTAATTTTTGGACGTTTGGCATTTTCCCCTGAGTCAAAAAATATTCTGTCGCCCGCGGATCCATGCCATCTACACCTAGGATCAATATTTTACTGTTGATCTGTTCTCTCTCCATTTTGCTCATCGCTCTGCACTCCTTATGCTGTCTAATTTTATAAGCCTTCCTCAAAAATCATTCTCCAAGATCTGGTATATAGGTGCGCCTTCACACTCTCTAGGCATCCGCACTCCGCCAATGATCGCTACCGTAGGTGCAAAATCCACTTGGCGAATGACGCGCTTGGTCAGCTCGCCTTGCTTGATCCCTGGGCCTGCCCCGATAAAGATCGGCATTAGCGACGTATGATGCAGCCCATAGGTGGTGGTGATAGCGTCGAAATGGTCATCATTGTAGCCTTCCGCCGTCCAGGCCAGGATGTCTCCGCAGCGTTCGCCGCCATAGCCTAAAATGACAGCGTCCTTATTGCGCAGAGCCAGACCGATGACCCGTTTACCGCTGATTGGGTGTCTTGCCCCATAGAGCGCAGTCATGATCTCTTCTTCCAATTCATATTTGTCCTCTGGCTCAACAATGCCATGCTCATAGCGTCCCTTGAGATTGATATAAATTTGATTGGCACGGCTGGCAACTGCTCTCGTTTTTGTCCAATCGATCTCATGGGTCTCGGCACCATTTTCGTCCTTTACCATGACTGTAAAGCCGAGATCCCGCATCAAGCCGACATTGACGCCGCTGACATCACCAAACTCTGGTTTTTCATATTCTGGGCAGACGATCGAATGATCGCTGACGAGGAATATATTCCAACCTTCATCCAAATAA
>CABVBB010000252.1 GCA_902496505.1 uncultured Peptococcaceae bacterium | reverse complement strand
CTGGATGGCGATGTGGTCATAGAAGATATGGACGAAGATGCGATTTTTGGCCGCCAGTGAAAGGAGGCAAAGTATGAACACGATCATTGAGATCACGGACTTAGCCTGTCAGAGCGGCCGACGCTATTTGGTGAATCATATCAATTGGCGCGTCAAAAAGGGTGAGCACTGGATATTATTTGGCTTGAATGGCTGCGGTAAGACGACGCTGCTTTCTATTGTGGCTGGGTTTAAAGGGCAGACAAAAGGCAAAGTGGCTGTCTTTGGTGAGGAATATAATGATGATAATATTTTTGATCTGCGCAGGAAAATCGGCTGGGTCTCCAGCTCCTTTTTTGATAAATACTTATCTTGGGAATCGGCTTTGAGCATCGTTCTTTCTGGTGTCAGCGGCACTTTAAGCATGAGCAGCGGTATAACAGACAGGGATGTGAAAAAAGCGATAACGCTGCTCAAGAAACTGCGGCTGGGCTCTAAGATCGATCAGCCTTTTGCTCTGATGAGCAAAGGTGAGCGGCAGTGCGTACTTATTGCCCGCGCCTTGATCAGTGAGCCAGAAATATTGATCTTGGATGAACCAGGGACGGGGCTGGATATTTACGCGCGGGAATATATTTTGACAGCAGTGGATGATCTGGCAAAAAATACGGACATGACTATCATCTACGTGACGCATTATATCGAAGAGATCCTGCCATCTTTCGATAAAACTTTGCTGATGAAAGATGGGCGCATTTATAAACAGGGAAAAACGGCTGATCTATTCAGTGATGAGATATTCAGCGCCTTTTTGAATTATCCTGTCAACATAAGCTGCAGTGAAGCTGGGCATTTGCAGGCCAGCCTGGAGGTAGCCGCCTCTTTTCGTGATAACGATAAGAGCTGTCTGACAGCGGATCGGGAAGGAGGGGATCGGGATGAATGATGGCAATAAGAGCAGCTACCAGCGAGCTAAGGAAAAATTTGACGGGCTGCGGGAGGACGCATCGATCTACTTTGAAAACAACAAGGATCTGATCGCGGCTTCGGAATTTGAAGCCGCCATGGCGCTGGGCTGTTTTGACCGCGAGTTTATGTATTTTGCTACAGCTTTTAAGGATCAAAATGGCATCGCTTACCGCATCAGCGCCAAAGAACTCCGTCTGCAGCAATTTGTGGAGCGTGCCGCTGTGGAGGGATTCTATCCGACGCCAGTGAAACGCACCATCAGGCGCAGACCCTGTCCCTCCGGGCATGAGGCGGCAATTCGTCAAGCCGTTAAGGTCGAAGCCGCTAAGTCTCTGCGGGCAGTCTACAACTCAGCCTACTTTGAGGCGCTTGGTCAGTTGAGCGTTATCCAGCCTAACGATGAGGCCTATGCGCTTTTAAAGGCGTGGCAGGATGAGCTGGAGGGTGTCTATGACCGTGAACAGCTGGCGTTGTATCAGAGCCTGCTTTTGACCGCTCTGGAGAGCAAGGTCCTCACGATCAGACACTATCTGGAGATCGATACCTGGCTGCAAGCGGTCTATAAAGAGCTGGAGGATGATATCATTGCCAAAGGGCTGTACAAAAAGACGCTCAGTGGTTTTGCCTATCGCCAAGCAGAGCAGGACTGGCAATATTTTTATGATGCCAAGCTGGAAGTGACGTATGAAAAACAGGCGCTTCTCAGACAGCAAGGCTATCAGACTTCGCCCATATTTAAGCGGGAAAAATGGCTGAAAGATATGAGTGAATTCCGTCAAATGCGCGAGCAATTTATAGCAGATTATAAATGGTATTGCGATCAAGGGTATTTGGCGCGGCTGGAAAAGATCAAAAAGCTGCCAGGTGTGATCAGCCGCCAGACTTTTGATGAACAGCTGGCTGTCGTCAAAAAGGAGTGCTCTCAGGAAGCAGCCGAAGTTTTTGCCAGCTACAGCAGCGTGTGGAATGTTAAATAAAAATTTATTGAGAAGTAGAAGTTGAGGGTCATCTCAAAATACCCAGTCAAGGAGTATATTGGCTGGGTATTTTTTCGTTTGCTTTTATGCTGCTTGGGAGTAAGATTGACATAGAACGAAAATTTTTTTTGTAAAACGTGAGAGAAAAAAGGCTATTGGGGCGTTGTATAGGGTGTAAGAGCAAAAAAACCGCAGAGGAGGGAGAATGGGGTGTCCTGCAATGAAAAGAATTTTATCAAGCGGCTCCAGAAAAAGAAAGAAGATGGCCTGGAATATGTGATCGATCACTATTTGGCCATGGTCAAAGGAACGGTGGTCAAGGTGCTGGGGCCCTTAGGCGAAAGCGGCGCCGTCGAGGAATGTGTCAATGATGTGTTTTTGGCCATATGGGAAAACAGCCAGCAATTTGATGGCAGTGTCGAGGATTTCCGCAAATGGGTGTATACAGTGGCACGTTATCAGGCCATCGATCATTATCGTAAGCTCAAGCGGCATCCGCTGTGTGCATTACCTGAGGAATGGACAGAGCAAGTACCTTCGGCTGAGGAGGAACTTTTGCAGCAGGAGGCTGCGGAGGATGTGGCAGCGCTTTTGGAAACGCTGCCGCCTACGGATCGGCAGATCTTCATGATGAAATATCTGCTGGGCGTCAAGCCGGAGGAGATCGCCAGTTGTTTAGGCATCAGCAGATCGGCAGTGGATAACCGCGTTTACCGCGGCAAGAAAAAATTAGGACAAACGCTTAGGCATCAAATGGGGGGAGGATTATTATGAAAAACATCTATGAATGGTTACAGGAGGTTCCGGCAGACGAGGAAGCTATGCGGGAAGCTGAGGAGACCGCTATGGTCACAGAGTTAGACAAGGCGCGGGTACGCTCCTATGTGAAGCGTCATGCTGGCAGCAAGGCGAAGAGCCGCGGCCGCAAGCAGGCAGCTTGGGCGGCAGCAGCAGTACTTTTACTTTCCGTGGGCTCAGTGGGTTATATTGGGGTAGCTCATCCAGCCTACGCCGCAGAGATACCGATCGTCGGCGATATTTTCCGCTTCTTGGATAATGGCCGCACAGGCAACTACGATCTGTATCAGGCTAATGCCAATGTGATCGATATCACCAAGGAGGATGCTGGTATCGCCATCACGCTCAAAGAAGCGGTTTTTGATGGGCGGACAGTGTACTATACCTATGAGATCGTCAGCGACCAGGATCTGGGCGGTTATCCGACCTCGACCGGCGGGGGCAATTTTGAGATCAAAGGCTATCGAGGGGGAATGACTGGCAGCCAAGGTGCGAAAAAAGTCGTGGACGGTCATTACATCGGAACAGCCAGCTATACGATCGATGAGCCGCGGGAAAAGATCGACTGCCGTTTAAAGATCGCCGGGATACGCACGGACAGCGGGGATGTGATCGAGGGTAAATGGTCGTTTGCCTTCAGCCTCAAAGCAGTGGAGCAAAGCAGACAGCTCATTGGTGAGAGCGTCGCTGATGAAACAGAAGGACTGGCAGTGATCGTAGAATCCTTGGAGAAGACGCCTATGTCCTTCAGCATCGATTATACAGAGATCCTGCCGGAAGAGTACCGCGGCGACCATGGCGGCGCTGGTGTCATGGCGGAGATCGCTGTCCGCGATGATCTGGGCAATGTCTACACCGGCGAAGGCCAAGGCGGCCGAGGCGATGCATCTACTGGTGAAACGACCTGGCGGACGACTTTCGGCAAGCTGGATGAAAACGCGAAGCAGCTGATCATCACGCCGTCCTTTAGATTTTTCAGCAGCAGCGGCGGTGGTGTGGCGATCAATGAGGATGGTACAGAAACACCGGTAGAAACGTATCATGTTGAGCGAGAACCGCGTACAGTCGTTTTGGATGAGATCGTCGTTGATCTCCAGTAAACTCCTGACAAGACAGCTGACAAGATAAAATTTTCTTTTGGAAGGATAATTCGACTGTTTTCGTCAATATATGCCTTTTCAAATGCCCCCTGTTGTGCGATAATCAATTAAATTCAATTGCAACAGGGGGATCATTATGGAAACGACGGAAAAAGAAAGCGGCTTCAAAGCATTTTTAAAACGCAAGGATGTGGAGTTTTCGGCCAAGCGTTATGGTATCGACGCTTTAGGTGCAATGGCGCAAGGTTTATTTGCCTCCCTTTTAATCGGCACGATCATCGAGACGTTTGGCAAGCAGCTGGGGATCGATATCTTGATCCAGATCGCGGCTTATGCCAAAGGGGCTACCGGTCCGGCTATGGCAGTGGCCATCGGTTATGCGCTCAAATGTCCGCCGTTGGTCTTGTTCTCACTGATCACCGTGGGCAGTGCGGCCAATACATTGGGCGGCGCTGGCGGTCCGCTGGCGGTGTTTGTCGTGGCAGTCGTGGCTGCGGAGATCGGCAAGATCGTTTCCAAGGAGACTAAGATCGATATCATCGTGACCCCTCTGGTGACCATCATCGTAGGTGTGTTGGTGGCAATGGCCTGCGCACCGGCTATCGGTGCGGCAGCGAC
>CABVBB010000251.1 GCA_902496505.1 uncultured Peptococcaceae bacterium | reverse complement strand
AGCTTCTTCAGCAAGTCATTTATTATTTATTCACCACTTTTTATATTTATGCACATCTACTGCTTTCCTTCAGTGGGTTTGCCTTGCAATTTACCCTCTTAACCACTACAATAGCACTATACCCTACAAATAAGGAGCTAAACGCTATGGACCGGCTTAATCGTCAAACCAAATATCTTTCCAAGTGGCAGTCCGCCAAAGGCACTGCCTGGAGTTACCTGCTTTCTGCCAGCGGCTGCGCCCTGACCATCCCCTCTGCACTATATCTGATCCTCTCCTTTTCGGATCTGGTCCCCATCCTGCTGACACAGGGCCTGCATTCAGCGGCCGCCAATACGTCCGGGCTGGTCTTCGGCAGCATCTGTCTGATCTTCGGCATCGGTTTTTTGGTGCGCGGGGCAAGCATTCGCAAACGGCTGCGCCGCTTCAAACGCTACGATATGCTTTTAGACGGCCATGACAGCTACGCGCTGGATGATCTGGCTGCCATCACCGCCAAGCCGCTGGGCTTTGTCACCAAGGATCTGCAAAAAATGATCGGCGACGGCCTTTTCCCTGACGCCTACATCGACCGGCAAAACGGCCGCATCATCATTGGCCGCCATAATTACGCGCCGCTGGTGCAGAATCAGCAGACACACCCCAAACTCACCGGCGAACCCGAGATCGATCAGGTGATCACCAACGGTCAAGAATATCTGACCAAGATCCGCCGCACTGGCGCAGCCTTCGGCGACAAGCGTCTCTTAGAACAGCTGCGCCGTCTGGATGATGTCTGCGAAAAGATCTTTGCCTACATCGCTGAACATCCCAACAAACTGCCCGAGATCCGCAAGTTTATGAATTACTATCTGCCCACGACACTCAAACTGCTTGAAGCCTACGACCGCTTCCGCAGCCAGGATGTCAAAGGCCAAAATCTCTCAACTGCTATGAAGCATATCGAAAACGTTTTATCCACCATCATCACTGCTTTTGAAAAGCTTCTGGACAATCTCTTTCAAGATGAAGCTTTCGATATTTCCGCCGAGATCACAGTCCTGGAAAATATGCTGACCCAGGAAGGCCTGACCGGCGATACCTTTTCCCTCAACTCTGCTGCTGCACCAGAAAGGACGGCTAAATAATGACCGAAAATGATATTTTTGCCGGGGATATCCCCGCTCCCGCTCTGACACTGGATCCCTTTGAAGAGACCAAAGCCCCCTCTGCACCAGAACCGATCCCTGCTGCTGTACCAGAGATCGCCTTGGAAGATACGCTGAACGATCAAGAGAAGCAGATGGTCGCTGATTTCGCCGCAAAGATCGATCTGCAAAATTCCAATGTCATCCTCCAATACGGCGCCGCTGCCCAGCAAAAGATCGCCCATTTTTCTGAATCCGCCTTATCCAACGTGCGCACCAAAGATCTGGGCGAAGTGGGCGGCATGCTCACCAGCTTAGTCAACGAGCTGAAAGGCTTCTCTGTCGAGGAAGAAGACAAAGGACTCATGAGCTTTTTCAAAAAATCTAGCAACAAGCTGACAACGCTCAAGACTAAATACGAAAAAGCGGAAAACAATGTGGAAAAGATCGTAGACGTCTTGGAAAAGCACCAGATCCAGCTGCTCAAGGATGTGGCTATGCTGGACAAAATGTACCAGCTCAATCTGACCTATTTTAAAGAGCTCTCCATGTACATCCTGGCCGGCCGCCAAAAATTAGACACTGTCATGGCCACTGATCTCCCCGCTCTGACCGCCAAAGCTCAGGCCAGCGGTCTGCCCGAAGACGCGCAGGCTGCCAATGATCTGGCCGAACTCTGCAACCGTTTTGACAAAAAGCTGCACGATCTGGAGCTCACCCGCATGATCTCCGTACAAATGGCCCCTCAGATCCGCCTGGTGCAGAACAACAACACCATCATGGCTGAAAAGATCCAATCCGCACTGGTCAATACCATTCCCCTGTGGAAAAGCCAAATGGTACTGGCGCTGGGCATGGCCCATTCCCAACAGGCGATCGCCGCTCAGGAACAAGTGGATGAGATCACCAACGCCCTGCTGCGCAAAAACGCTGATACTTTGAAGACTGCCACCTTGGCCACTGCCCGCGCTGCCGAAAAAGGCATCGTCGACATCGAGACCATCAAATACACCAACGACAGCCTGATCTCCACCTTGGACGAAATGCTCAATATCCAGGCTGAAGGCGAAGCCAAACGCCGCCAAGCTGAAGCTGAGCTGGGCCGTATCGAAAACGACCTCAAAGCCAAGCTTTTGCAAACACGGAACTGATCACAAAGACCAGAGACAATTCGTTTCTGGTCTTTTCTTTTGCCCAGATCACCAATGCTGTCATAATCTCCGCCCCAGCGGACAACCTAAGGACAAACAGCTTGAGGAGGTTACTTTATGAATCGACTGCACACTGAAAAATCCCCGTATCTTTTACAGCACGCCCACGACCCTGTAGATTGGTATGGATGGGGTGAAGAAGCTTTTGCCAAGGCGCGAGAAGAGGATAAGCCCATTTTCCTCAGCATCGGCTACTCCACCTGCCATTGGTGCCATGTGATGGCACACGAATCCTTTGCTGATCCTACCGTAGCGGAAGCGCTCAATCAGCATTTTATCGCCATCAAGGTGGACCGCGAGGAACGGCCGGACATCGATGCTGTCTATATGGAAGTGTGCCAGGCACTTACCGGCAGCGGCGGCTGGCCTCTAACTATCCTCATGACCCCTGAGCAGAAGCCCTTTTTTGCCGGCACCTATTTCCCCAAGACCAGCCGCTACGGGCAGCCTGGATTATTGGAGCTTTTAACAGCGGTCAGCCAAGCCTGGCGCGAAGACCGGGCACAGCTTCTCCAAACCAGCGAGCAGATCACCCAATCCCTGCAGGCAGCCGCTCAAGAAGCCATCACGCCCGGCCAGCCCTCTTGGGCTTTCCTCGAAGAAGCTATCGCTTTATACGAACGCCGCTATGATCCGGACTGGGGCGGCTTTGGCCCAGCGCCTAAATTCCCCTCTGCCCACCATCTGCTTTTCCTGCTTCATTACAGCCATCTGAAGGATAACGCGTCTGTACAGGCCATGGCCCTGCATACGCTGCACCAAATGTACCGCGGCGGCATCTTTGACCATATTGCCGGCGGCTTTTCCCGCTACGCCACGGATGAAGAATGGCTGCTGCCTCATTTTGAAAAAATGCTCTATGATAACGCCCTCTTGGCTGAAAGCTATCTCACAGCCTGGCAATTTACTGGTGAACCGCTGCTGCAGACCATCGCCCGCCGCACACTAGACTATGTCCTCGCTGAGCTCACGGACAGCAGCGGGGCCTTCATCTGCGCTCAGGATGCCGACAGCCAAGGCGTAGAAGGCCAATATTATCTGCTCACACCAGAAGAAGTCCTTGGCGTGCTGGGCCCAGAACTGGGGGCACAGTTCAACCTTTGGTATGATGTGACGCCAGAAGGGCATCTCGAGGGCAAGAGTCTCCCCAACCTGCTCACCAATCCGCTTTACAGCCAAATACCGCCCTGGGCTGCTCAAGCCCAGTCTCATCTTAGCGCCTACCGCAAACAACGCGCACCGCTCCATACCGATACCAAGATCCTGACCAGCTGGAATGGCCTGATGATCGCCGCCATGGCCCGCGCGGGCTTTGTATTCAACGAACCGCGCTATTTAGAAGCTGCTCGCCGAGCCCAGCGATTTATCCAAGAACATCTGACTACGGCCACAGGGCGCTTGCTGCTGCGCTGGTCAGACGGTGAAGCCAAATACGCTGGCCAGCTGGATGACTATGCCTTTTATGGCCTGGCTTTGCTGGCGCTTTACGAAACGACTTGGGAACCAAGCTATCTGCAGCAGGCAGTGACCACTTCCCACTGGCTGCTGCGCCTATTTGCCGATGAGGCACAGGGCGGCTTCTTCCTCTATGCCCACGACAGCGAAGCCTTGATCACCCGCCCCAAGGAAGCCTACGACGGTGCACTGCCCTCGGGCAATGCCGCAGCCGCGCTGCTTTTGACCCGATTGGCCCACTTGACGGCAGACGAGTTCTGGCGGCAAGCTGCTGACCAGCAGCTCGGTTATCTGACTGGTGCCTTAAAGCGCTATCCCGCAGGCAGTGCTTACGCGCTGCTGGCTATGCTGGAAACGCTTTCCCCTGCACCCGTACTGATCATCACAACGAGAGAAGCCGCACTTTCCGCCGAGACCCAGTCATTGCTGCGTACGTCTGCCCAGCCTTTGACCATCCTAGTCAAAACACCCGCCACAGAAGCTGTTCTCACCCACTGTGCCCCTTTCGCAACAGATCATCCGCTGCCTGAGCAGGGGGAAGCCTTTTACCTCTGCCGCCAAGGTGCCTGCCTCGCACCCGTCTATACCACTGCCGCGTTACAGTCGCTCCTAATGGATAACTGAACGCTAAAAAGCCGCATTCAAACGAACTCATGCG
>CABVBB010000250.1 GCA_902496505.1 uncultured Peptococcaceae bacterium | reverse complement strand
TACCAGCCACAATTATGCCCATACCAGTGCGGTCAGCGGTACCGAGGTGGCAGAGGCTTTGGGGCAGAAGCCGCCGCAGGTATTTAAGACGTTGGTGACTGTGGGAAAGAGCAAGGCCAATTATGTCTTCGTCATTCCTGTAGCCAAGGAATTGGATCTCAAAAAGGCGGCCAAAAGTGTGGGCGAGAAATCCATCGAGATGCTCAAAGCCAAGGAGCTTTTGCCGCTCACGGGCTATGTGCACGGCGGTTGTTCGCCTATCGGCATGAAGAAGTTTTTTAAGACGACCATCGATGTATCCGCCAAGGATTGGGAGACCATCATCTTCAGCGCCGGCAAGATCGGCTATCAGGTGGAGCTTTCGCTGGACGAGCTGAGCAAGGTGATCCGCTATCAGCTGGCTGATGTGACGGTAGAGGCCTGATGGGCACTCGACGGAGCGTTTATTGCAGCGGGCGGCAGGATACGGTATGCTGATGACTGGGAGGTGAACGACATGGATCTGAGCAAGGTGGGTCAATTGATCTATGACCTGCGCCGAGAAAAGGGCCTGACCCAAAAGCAGCTGGCCGATCAGATGAATCTCAGCGATAAGACCATTTCCAAATGGGAGCGGGGCCTGGGCTGTCCGGATGTTTCGCTCTTAGGCGAGCTTTCCCAGATATTAGGCGTCCATATCGAACAAATTTTAGCGGGCGATCTGGCGCCCAAAGATCCCGATGGAGGCAATATGAAACGGATACGATTTTTTGTCTGCCCGCAGTGCGGCAATATCCTCACCGCCACCAGCGCGGCGGAGATCTCCTGCTGCGGCCGCAGACTGGAGCCTTTGATACCGCAGGCGGCTGGCGATGATCACGCCGTGCGCTTGGAGGAAGTGGATGACGAATACTTCGTCAGCATCGATCATCCCATGACCAAAGACCATTACCTGAGCTTTGCTGCCTGGGTCTCCTATGACCGCATGACGCTGATCCGACTGTACCCCGAGCAGGCGGCAGAATTCCGCCTGCCTGCTCAGCGCCGAGGCGAGCTCTACCTCTACTGCACTGAGCACGGCTTGCTGCGGCGGCAAAAATAACACGATCAAAAAAGACGACCAGGCCTGGTCGTCTTTTTTGATTGGCTGTTAACGCCCCAGAGTAGAGGCGGGGGAAGCGGCTGGCCAGATGCAGGCGCCGCTGACGGCGATGGTCTGGCCGCTGATGAAGCCTGCGGCATCGGAGGCTAGGAAGATGAAGGCGTTGATCATTTCATCGGGATGGCACTGGAATTTCCCCATGGGGGCAAATTTGAGCGCCGTTTCATAAGCCTCCCGCGCTTTAGCAGGATCGAATTGGGCGTCGGGCGTTGGCGTGAAGGCGATCTCTTGACCGTTGACGTCCGTCTTGAGCATCCCCGCAGGTGCTACGGCGTTGACGCGGATGCCGTAAGGCCCCAATTCCCGCGCCATGCCGACCGTCAGGCCTTCGACGGCAAATTTGGATGCCGTGTAGCCGATATTTTGCATAGCACCGTCGATACCGGCCATGGAGCTGGTGTTGATAATAGCGCCGCGGCCTTGTTTTTTGAGCAGACGCACGGCTTTTTGGCTCATGACGAACATACCGATGACGTTGACATCAAAGACCTGGCGGAAAAGGGACTGCGGGTAGTCTTCAAAGTTTCGGGGCGGGTAGAGGCCGGCATTGTTGATCAAAATATCCAGCCCGCCCCACTGCGTCTCGATTTGGGTCAAAATATCGTCCAGAGCGGCTTCATCGGTCAACTCCGGATGAAAGCCCAGGACATCGTAAGAGGCATCCAGCGCCCGCAGCTGGGCGACGGCTTCGTCGATATCTTCATGTGGAGCGCAGCAAATGGCGACTTTGGCACCGCACTCTAAGAAGCGGCGTGCCATCAAAAGCCCCAAGCCGCGGTTGGCGCCAGTGATCAAAGCGCGCTTACCGGCTAAAATCATTCCAAAATAATGATGCGGCATATCCATCTCTCCTTTTATAAGGGTACGTTCCATAAGTGACCATAGTACAAATAGGACTCCAGCGCCAATTTGCTCTCACAAGCGGCGATCTTATCCCAATAGGTGTGATAGAGCGTCTCATCGACGCCCGCGGGCAGTTGGCGCAGAAGTGCCATCAACTGGAGATACATAGGGCCTAAGTATTGCGCCAGCTCTTTTTGGAAGGCGTCTTTGCTGTCAAAGAGGTTGTTGAACGAATCGGCGTAATAAGTGATGGTGAGGATCGGCGTCACGATATAGCCTTTGGCTAAGAAGGCGGTGTGTTTTTCTTTGGCCATGTAGGGAAAGGCGTCGATCAAATATTTCACCGTGCCGTCTGGTTTTTGGTAGGCAAAGCCGGAGTAAGTCCGACGATAATCTCCGGAAGCGATAGGCTCTATCGAAATTTTTTCGTACTCTTTGTCCAGCCATTGCTGAAAAAGGAGGGTGCTTTCAGGTGTGAGCAGACGGCCGCGGGAAAGCATCTCGAGCAATTCGCCGAATATCGCCAGCTGGTTGAGATCGAAACAGCTGTCTAATTGCTCGGTGAGCGCCTTGACGATGGGAAAAGCCGCGTTGGAACTGATAGGGGCGGTCAAAGCGTTCACCGCTTCAAAAAACAGCCGAGGATAACTGTCCCGCAGAGATCGTGCGGTGTCCAGACGGAAGCGCAGCTTGATCTCTTCTTCGGTATCGTTGATCAAGTCATAGCGCTTGCAGAAATATTTGGCCGGCGTGGGATAAATGCCCGACTGATAGCAGCTTTTTTGAAATTTTTCCATAGTGTCTTCTTTGGCGGAGATATAATAGTGGATCTCGCCGTCTTTGGAATAGGCGCTGCCATAGACGGCTGTTTCGTATTCCAAATAGCCGATCTGGAGAAGCTTCGACGCTTGGGCTACGCAGACGGCATCATGATCGATGATGCCATCGTCTGGGCCTAAGTCATAGTTGATGATTGCGATATCTTGGGAAGCGTCATGCGTGCTCATGGTACACACCGTCCTTTCTGTCGCCAGCGACAGCGATCGCTTCAGAGCGGATGGAAAAATTGTACCGCTCATTGGCGTATTGGATGTTGACTGGAAAGCTGAAGAAATCCGACATGACTTCAGAGGTGAAAAGTTCCTGAGTAGCGCCGATCTTATAGACGGTGCCATTGCGCAGGAGCAGGGCTTTGTCAAAGGACGGCAGGATCTCTTCGGGGTAATGGGTGACATAAATGATGGTCGTGTCCCGAGCGGCGGCCAGATCTTTGATGGTGGCCAGCAGCCGTTCTCTGGCCAGCACGTCTAGTCCTGTGCCTGGCTCATCCAGGATCAAGATCTGGGGATCGGTCATAAAAGCTCTGGCGATCAAGACGTGCTGCCGCTCACCTTTGGAAAGCATATCAAACGTGGCGTGGATCTTATCAGGGATGCCCAGATCGGTCAGCAGCCGCTTAGCCTTTTTGATCTGAGCGTTTGTCACCTCAAAAGGCACGCCCAGGGCGCCGGACAGTGAAGAGAGGACGATATCCAGCACCGCTTCTTCGTGGTAGTATTTGTCAAAGAAGGAGCTGGAGATCCAGCCGATCTGCTTACGGATGTCCAAAATGTTTTCAGCACTGTAGCTTTGCCCAAATACGGTAAGCTTACCAGATGAAAACTGTTTATACCCGGCGACGATGCTCAAAAGGGTGGTCTTGCCGCAGCCATTGCGGCCAAAGACGATCCATTGCTCACCCTGCTTGATGGTCCAGGAGATATTATTGAGCAAAAATTGGGAGCCGGAAAGGCAGGAAAGATTTTTGACTTCGACGATGGTTTCAGACGACATGTTATCCCTCCTTATCCATAGCGGCCAGATAGCTTTCGGAGATGGAGAGCGCTTCTCCCATCAGGTCTTCATCCAAATGCAGGGGAATAGTGAAACCGTCTTTTTCCAAGAGACCGGCGTTTTTGAAACCCCAGTTCAAGATATCGCAGATCAGTGCGATATTCATCCGCCTTTTGCGGACAGAATTATCCAGATTGGGATAATGGTCGTATTTCATTTCATCGACGTAGTATTCGGCAATTTTGTAGATCTCCGGCTCTACACCGGATTCGATACGGCTGCAGTGTTCGCAGAAAAGCTCGATCTTGGCCTCATCATAGGCCGCATAGGTGATCTTGCGCAGCGTCAGGGGGCTGCCGCAGTAGCGGCAGTGACAGCGGGCCGCGCGGTCGCGCAGTGCACTGATACGTTTGCTTTGTTCTTTTTGTTCGCGAAAATTGATCCCTACAGAAGTCAGGATATCGTCTGCCATGATCATCATCCTCCAATATTGGTGTTGTATGGTTATGTTCGGCCGGCCTGGTGATAAAGCGCAGGTCAAAGGTCAGTATTTTTTTGCAGCGCATCCCGCAAGCCGTCGTTATACAGCTCAAAGATCAGGCCTGCGGTCACCACCTGGCCGTGCACGCGGATCGGCTGGGC
>CABVBB010000249.1 GCA_902496505.1 uncultured Peptococcaceae bacterium | reverse complement strand
TGGGGTATGACAAAAATTTTGTCATCTATGATGACAGTGATCAGCAGACCGTGATTAAGCAGGTCTTAAAGGAGCTGAATCTGGACGATAAAAAATATCCGCCGCGGGCCATAAGCAGCCGGATATCCAACTATAAGAATGAATTGCAGACGCCGCCAGCAGCGATGAAAGCCGCTTTTGGCGATTTTATTGAGGAACAGTATGCGCAGATCTACACCAATTACCAGGAACGGCTGCTCAAGAACAATGCGCTGGATTTTGATGATCTGATCATGCTCACCGTCCAGCTTTTGCAGGAAAACCCCGATGTTTTGGATAAATATCAGGAACGGTTCCAATATATTATGGTGGATGAATATCAAGACACCAATACCAGCCAGTATATGCTGATCAAGCTTTTGGCCAAAAAATACCGCAATCTGTGCGTAGTCGGTGATGATGACCAGTCCATCTACCAGTGGCGCGGTGCTGACATCCGCAATATCTTGGATTTTGAGAAGGATTATCCAGAGGCCAAGGTCATCAAGCTGGAGGAAAATTATCGCTCGACGCAGCTCATCTTGGATGCGGCGCACGGCGTGGTGCGCAATAATACCGACCGTAAGGAGAAGCGGCTGTGGACGCAGAAAAAAGGCGGCGACAAGATCGTTTACTATACGGCGCTTGACGAAGCAGATGAAGCCTTTTTCATCACACGGCAGATCCGGCAGATGAAGGATAAGGAGCAGCGTTCCAATAAGGATTTCGCCATTTTGTGCCGAGCGACAGCGCAGTTCAGAACGCTGGAGGAAACGATGATCAAGCAGGGCATCGCCTACAAAGTCTTCGGCGGGACCAAGTTCTACAGCCGCAAGGAGATCAAGGACATTTTGGCGTACCTGCGGATATTAGTCAATCCTGCTGATGAGATCAGCACCAATAGAGCGATCAGCGCGCCCAAGCGGGGCATCGGCGAGACCAGCTGGAACCGTCTCGTCCAATACGCCAATACCCATTTTATGACCATCCATGACGCGCTGCTCGAGGCAGAAAACGCAGGCGTCGGCAAAAAATACGCGCTGGCGATGAAGCAGTTCGCCCAACAGATGGACGTTTACCGTCAGTTGAGCCGGGAAATGGATATCACCACACTGACGCAGATGATTTTGGAGGATACGGGCTATACCGTCGAACTGCGGGCAGAGGAAACCATCGAAGCGGATACGCGGCTGGAAAACTTGGAAGAATTTTTATCGATCACCCAAGCCTTTGATGCAGAACATATAGCCAATGGCGATCAGCTGGAGGAATTTTTGGCAGAGGTCGCGCTCTTTACTGATCTGGATGAGTATGCCGATGAAGAGGATATGGTCACCATCATGACTATGCACGGCGCGAAGGGATTGGAGTTTCCAGTGGTCTTTTTGGTGGGCATGGAAGAGGGCGTATTTCCCCATTCCCGCAGCTTGAATTCCATCGATCCGCAGGAGATCGAGGAGGAGCGGCGCTTGTGCTATGTGGCTATCACCCGCGCCAAGGAGAAGCTGTTTTTGACCCGAGCAGAGTCACGGATGCTTTACGGGCGGACCAATCACAATATTTCCTCCCGCTTCATCGATGAGATCCCGCAGGATATTATCGAAAATCTCAATATCCGCACGCTGCCGCCTAAGAACAAGGTCTATTCCTTCGACGGCATAGCGCCGGAAGCTCCAGCTGCAGCAGCCAAGCCTGCTGATGAGAGTGCTGATAAAAACTTCCAGCTGGGCGAGCGGGTCATCCACAAAAAATGGGGTGAGGGCGTTATCATCTCCATTCAGGGTGAAGGCGACAGTTTGGAAATGAAAGTAGCATTTCCTGATCTGGGGATCAAAACCTTGGTCGCTAAATATGCGCCCATCGTAAAGGCTTGAAACCATACTGACGATAGGATGTGAAGGGATATGATGACCAAAGAAGAGGCCAAAGAAGCCATCGAAGCGTTGTCTGCGGAGATCCGGCAGCATGATTACCGATATTATGTGCTGGATGAACCGCTGATCACGGATTATGATTATGATCAGCTGATGCGCAGACTATTAGAGCTGGAGGCGGCCTTTCCGGAATTGGTGACGGCAGATTCGCCGTCGCAGCGCGTCGGCGGCGAACCGTTGTCATCCTTTGGCGAATATAGACACCGCAATCCGCTGCTCAGCCTGAGCAATGCTTATGGTTCGGATGAGCTGCGGGAGTTCCACCGCAAGGTCTGCGCGGAGTTGGAGCGTGAGGATGTGGAATTTGCCGTGGAATACAAGATCGATGGTCTCTCCATGGCGCTGATCTATGAAAACGGCGTGCTCAAGACCGGCGCGACCCGCGGAGACGGCAATGTAGGCGAGGACGTCACGCAAAATATCCGTACGGTGAAGAATATTCCTCTGCGCTTGACCGATGAGCTGCCAGCGCTGGAGGTGCGGGGCGAGGTCTATCTGCCGCGTCAAGCGTTCGAACGCCTGAATAAGGAGCGGGATGCCAATGGTGAGCCGCTCTTTGCTAATCCGCGTAATGCAGCAGCGGGCTCTATCCGGCAGCTCGATCCCAAAATTGCTGCCAGTCGTGATCTCCGTGCGATCCTTTACAGCATCATGCATGTCGAAGGGGCGGAACTGGGCAGCCAGTCTGAGTGCTTGACTTTTTTGGAGCAGCAGGGCTTTACTACGCTGCCGCCGTTAGTCAGCACCGATATCGAAGAGATCTGCCGCTACTGTGAATATTGGGGAGAGCATAGACGGGACTTGGCTTTTGATATCGATGGCATGGTCGTCAAGATCAACGATGTCCGTCTGCAGGAGCAGCTTGGCAGCCGGTCCAAGAGCCCGCGCTGGGCCATAGCCTACAAATTTCCGCCAGAGCAGCAGGTGACCCAGGTGGAGAGCATCGCGATCCAGGTGGGACGCACTGGCGCCATCACACCGATCGCTAATCTGACGCCGACACCGCTGGCTGGTTCTACTGTCAGTCGGGCGACGCTGCATAATCAGGATTTCATCAAGGACAAGGATATCCGCATCGGCGACTATGTTTTGATCCAAAAGGCAGGAGAAATCATTCCCGAGGTCGTATCTGTAGTACAGGATAAACGGACAGGCACAGAAGAGATCTTTGCTTTTCCTACCATTTGTCCAGAATGCGGCACGCCTTTGGTCCAGCCAGAGGGCGAGGCGGTGGTCCGCTGCCCGAATACGCTGCACTGCCCGGCGCAGGTACGAGAGGGCATCATTCATTTCGCTTCACGTAATGCGATGAATATCGACGGCTTAGGGCCAGCCGTTATCAGTCAGCTATACACCACAGGCGTGATCCAGGATGCGGCGGATCTATACAAGCTGACCAAGGAAGTCTTGGTCGATATGGAGCGCATCGGCAGCAAATCAGCAGACAATCTGCTGAGAAGCATTGAAAAGAGCAAGGACTGCCTGCTGGAACAGCTGATCTTTGCCTTGGGCATCCGGCTGGTCGGACAGAATGTGAGCAAGATCTTGGCCAGAAAGTTTGGCTCCATGGACGCCTTGATGGCAGCGCAGTATGATGATCTGGTGAGCATCGATGATGTAGGACCGAAGATCGCCGAAAGCTTGACTGAGTATTTTGCGCAGCCGCGCAATCAGGAATTCGTCCAGCGTTTGGCGGAGGCTGGCGTGAACATGCAGTCCCAAGAGACTGAGCAGGTCCAGGAAAATGCGGCCATCAGCGGTAAAACTTTTGTCCTGACGGGCACACTGCCCAATCTCGACCGAAAGACGGCCAGTGACATGATCGAGCGGGCTGGCGGCAAGACTTCCGGCAGCGTCAGCAAAAAGACCGATTATGTGCTCTGTGGTGACAATCCTGGCTCTAAATATACAAAGGCACAGGAATTGGGCATTGCTATATTGGATGAGGCAGCGTTTTTGGCGCTGTTCAATGATAAAGAGGAGGTGCAGTCATGATAGACCGCGCTATTGTAGAGAAAGTGGCTCATTTGAGCCGTCTGGCGCTGACAGAAGAAGAAGCGGCGCTTTATGCAGCACAGCTTAGCGATATTATGGAGACCATGGAGGTCCTGCAGCAGATCGATACGGAAGGTGTGGAGCCTTTGGCACACGTTTTGCCGATCAAAAATGTACTGCGTTCGGATGAAGTGGGCGAGACTCTGCCGAAGGAAAAAGTCCTGGCCAATGCGCCCAACGAGATCGACGGGATGTTCGGTGTACCTAAAATCGTTTGAGTGGAGGAGGAATTGTGGTGACATTAGCACGCTTGACTATACATGAGCTGCATCAAAAGTTGGTCGACCGCGAGATCAGTGCGACAGAGTTGACCAAGGAACATTTGGAACGCATCAAGAGCTTGGATGAGACAGTCCATGCTTATTTGACCGTGACTGAGCAGGAGGCCTTGAAAGCAGCTGAGGCTGTGGATGCCAAGATCAAAGCTGGCGAGGCGATCAGCCCTTTGGCCGGTATTCCGATGG
>CABVBB010000248.1 GCA_902496505.1 uncultured Peptococcaceae bacterium | reverse complement strand
CATGGCGCACAGTCTCGGCATCGCTGACATCCTGGACAAATACCCCTACCAGCTGTCCGGCGGCCAAAAGCAGCGCTGTGCCTGCGCCCGCGCCCTCATCAACCAGCCCAAACTGCTGCTGGCCGATGAACCCACCGGCGCCTTGGACAGCCATTCCTCACAGATGCTGCTCTCCACTTTGGAAAGCATGAATAAAGATTTGGGCGCAACACTGCTCCTCGTCACCCATGACGCTTTTGCCGCGAGCTTTGCTCAGCGCATCCTCTTCCTGCGGGACGGTGAGATCTTTACCGAGATCATCAAAGGCAGCGATCCGCGCCGGGTCTTCTTTGACAAGATCCTGGACGTGCTGACCATGCTGGGAGGAAACAGCAGTGATGTATATTAAGCTCGTGCTGCGCTCCGCTCGCCGCTCGCTGAGCGATTATGCGCTTTATCTGGTGACGATGACCATCTGCGTCACGCTGTTTTACGCCTTTCTCTCACTCTCCAGCCGCTATTACCACCCGAATATCGGCACATATTACGACCTGACCTTTTTGAGCGACGGCCTGCGGCTGGCGGTATG
Organism: uncultured Peptococcaceae bacterium; assembly: GCA_902496505.1. Lineage (GTDB taxonomy): Bacteria > Bacillota > Peptococcia > Peptococcales > Peptococcaceae > CABVBB01. Next base: position 3,927 of record CABVBB010000248.1, on the reverse strand, counting down.
TGCGGTGACGCTGCTGCTGTTGTTTTTGATCCGCTTCGTGGATCGCTATATGCTCACCCGCCGCCAAAAGGAAATGGCGCTGCAAACACTGATGGGCATGGAGCAGCGCACAGTAGGCTGGCTCTTTTTGGCAGAGACGCTGCTCATGGGCGCCTTGGCACTGGCTGGCGGTATTTTGCTGGGAGCACTGTGCTCACAGCTGATCACCGCTCAGCTTTACCGCGCGTATGGCCTAGCTTATCATGTCAGCTGGATGCTTTATCCTGATACTATCGGTCTGACTGTCGGCTTTTTTGCGCTGAGTCTCTTGGCAGTAGGCTTGGTCAATATGCGCACCATCCGCCGCCTGCCCATCATCACGATGCTGAAGGCTGAGCGCCTCAATGACAAGCCCCTTGCCCACAGCCGCTTCCTGCCTGTGGTCACTGTGCTCTATGCGCTGCTGCTCCTGGTGATGCTCTGGACGGGCGTTTGGCAGATGCATCTCTTTTTTGACCGGCGCATGGCCTGGCCGCTCTACCTCATGTTCGGCGGCAATATCCTCCTGCCCGCAGCCGCCCTTGGCTTCTGTCTCGGAAAACTCATCAGGCGCAAGCGCTATCCCTTCCAGCGTTTCATCCAACATCTGACGCTTTTGGCCATCCTCAATACCTGCTGCATGGCCAGCGTGCCCAAGCTGCGGGAGGTCTATTATCTCGCGCTTTCTGACGGCGCGCTCAACCAATATCTGCTCTTCACGCTGGCGCATCTGATCTTTATCATCTGCGGCGTGATGTTTTTGCTCAGCACCTCTCTCACTGCTTGGAAGGAACGCTCCCCCGAAATCAAATATCATCAGCTGAACCTCTTCTTTTTCGGCCAGGTGCTTTCTAAACTCACTACCACCAGCCGCTCCATGACCTTGATCTGTCTGACGCTGACCCTGGCGATTTTTCTCTTTGCGCTGGCGCCGGCCCTGACCAGCTGGGCTGAGGGGTATCTGGAGGTCCGCTCGCTTTACGCGGTGCAGATCAACTCCCACTATAACCAAGTGTACGATGAAGCCGATCTGCCGCGGGATGATTACGCGCTGGTCAGCCAATTCCTCCAAGACGAGCAGATCGCCGTCACCTTTGACCGCACGTTCAATTTGTACCTGCCCGAACGCGAGGATTTTCACGCGCGCGTCAAGTGGCAGTTTCCCGTGGCAGCGCTCTCCCTCTCGGACTACAATGCTCTGCGGGACATGCTGGGCTACGGGCCGATCACCTTAGCCGACGGCCAATTCACCACCCATTGGCAGACCATCGCCACTGCGGCAGACCGCGACGCTTTTTTGCAGGAGCACCCGCGTGCTCAGACCGATGCCGGTGAACTCACGCTGGCGGCCGAACCCTCTCACGAGGAACCCATGGGCGAGACCCTCTTCAATTCCTATACTGATGTGGTCTACATTTTCCCCGACGCCGTCTGCCAAGAGCTTTTGCCAGTCATGCGCAACCGCTATCTGCAAACAGCGGAGCCCATTCCTTATGACGCTGCCTTGGCGCTGGAACAAGCCTTTTCCCGCGTTTATCCAGAAAGATCGACGAACGGCCCGACTTATGCCATCCGCACCCGCACGCGGCAGGTCAATGACAGCCTGGCCTCCAATTTTGTCCTCCAGTCCATGCTGACCTACGGCGCCGTGGTGCTCATGGTCATCTGCCTGACGATGCTGGCGCTGCAGCAGCTGCTGGATGCCAGCCAGTACCGCTACCGTTTCAGCGTCCTGCGCAAATTAGGCGTTGACGAAAAGACCATCGACCAACTGATCTTCAAGCAGCTGGCAGTGTGGTTTGGCCTGCCGATCGGTTTGGCGGTACTGATCTCTTTGATCGCCATCGTCTATTTTTTGCAGACCATTTCCGCACAGATCGCCGCTTATATCGGCTTGGCCAATCTTTTGGGGCAGCTTCTGGGGATCTTGGGCATCCTGACCCTATTGCTCATCTGTTATTTCGTCACGACCTGGCTGCTCTTCAAGCGGTCACTGGCCGCTGACCGGCTGTAAGGAGGCGAAAAGATGCTTTATCTCAAACTGGCTCTGCGTAATATGAGACGCTCGGCCAAGGATCATCTGATCTACATGGCGACTCTGACCATGACCGCCGCGCTGATGTATGCCTTTTTAGCACTGGGGCTGTCGCCGGATATCCACGCCCTTGCGGAAAACATGACCATGCTCACCGCAGGCATGGCTGCACTCTCTGTCGTAGTGGCGCTGGTCTCTTCCTTTGTGGTCAGCTATGCTGTGCGCTTCATGCTCGATCAGCGCAAAAAAGAATTCGCCCTCTATACGCTCTTGGGCATGACGCCTCGGACGCTGGCGCTCCTTTTCGTACTGGAAAACGGCCTGCTGGGACTAGCGGCCTTTGGAGCGGGCACGCTGCTGGGCGTCGGACTGGCGGGCATCCTCACCCAGCTCGTCAACCATATTTTTCAGACGCCGCATGTGTATCAGCTGACGTTTTCCGGCCAGGCGCTGGCGATCACGCTGCTCCTTTTCGTGCTGATGTACGGCACGGGACTGCTGCGCTCTGCCTTGATCCTTCGCCGGCAGCAGATCGTCACGCTGCTTTATGACAGCCGCAAAAATGACGCGCTGCCTGCGCTTCGACCTTGGCAGCAGCATCTGTGGACAGTGCTTGCTGTCGGCGCCTTGGGGCTGGGCTTTGTACTGCTGCGCCGCGGGCTCTATGAACAGACCAACAGCGCCTGGCTCTATCTGGCTGCCGCTGCCGCCCTGCTCTCCGGCATATATGGTCTCTACCGTCAGGTGCCGCTGCTTCTGCTGACGGGCGTGCTCAAAAATAAGCGTCTATGCTACCAAGGAGAGACCCTTTTCTATCTTGGCCAGCTGCGCCGCCGTCTCCATGACAATGGCCGGCTGATGTCCGTCACTGCACTGCTCCTCACCTGTTCGCTGGCCGCTCTTTTCATCGGGCTGACGATGGGCGCAGGCTACCGGGCCAATATGGAGGCGTATTATCCCTATGACGCGGGAATAGCGCTGGACGCACCGTTGACCAAGGAAAGCCTTGACCCGCTGGTATCGTTTGTCAATGAGCGCAGTCCGGTGACCAACAGCGTGTCTTTTTATCTCTATACCGCTGAGGACTACGCCATCGAAGCGTTGGCATTGTCCGATTATAATCAGCTGCGGGCCATCCTGGGCCTGGAGGCGGTCAGTTTGGCGGATGACCACTATCTGGTGCACTGCGATACCTGGCACTATGAGCAGGCCATCCGTCAAAGCCTGGCCCAGCAGTCGGCCATCGTTTTGGCTGGTGAACGGCTGGAGGATCCCGATTCACGCATCTATACCGAACCTATGGAGCAGTATCAGCTGGCGGGTACCAAAGGTTATGTTCTCGTCGTACCCGACCACATCGCCAGCCGACTGCCCGGCGATAAGCTCCGTCTGGTCCTGCAGTTAGCGGACGGCGGCTATCCTGAGCTGAGGGGCGAGATCCGCCGCTTCCTCACGGCCGGAAATTGGCAGCCCCAGCTGCAAGATGGCCGCACTCTGCCCCAACAGGTCACCATGAATGTCACGGTCAAAGCCTGGGGCCTGAGCAATTCCCTCACTGGCTTTACAGTGCTCTCCTTCTGCGGACTTTATTTGAGCATCGTGCTCATCCTCTTGTCCTGCACCATTTTGGCCTTTGCTCAATTGAGCGCGCTGACGCACAATCAAAAAAGCTACGGTCTCCTGCGGCAGCTGGGCGTCTCACCACAGAGGCTGCGCCGACTGCTGCGCCAAGAATTGGCCACCTTCTTCCTGATCCCTTTCCTGCTGCCTGTGCTGGTAACGCTTGCCCTCATTTTCGGCGGGCAGCAGCTTCTAGGCACCTATATGCTGCAGCAAGGCTTGATCCCGCTCTACGGCGCCCTCACGCTGGCTGT
>CABVBB010000247.1 GCA_902496505.1 uncultured Peptococcaceae bacterium | reverse complement strand
CGCCGCACCACCGAGACGATCACCACATAAAGCACCGGCACCGCCACCGCAAAGACCACCGACAGCTTGGGACTCAGCGCGTAAGCCATGACCAACCCGCCCACACAAAGCAGCGGCGCCCGCACCAAGATGCGCTGCGCGCTCAGCAGCATATTCTGCACCTGCGTCACGTCATTGGTCAGCCGCGTGATCAGCGTCGACGTCTGCAGCCGATCCAGCTCTGCAAAAGAAAACGTCTGGATGTGCGCAAACAAGCTCTTGCGCAGCCGCGCGCCCGTGGCGGACGTCGACTGCGCCGAGAAATACAAGCAGCCAAAGCCGCCTATCAAGCCCAGCGCTGCCACTAAAAGCATCACTCCCGCTGTCCGCACGATATACGCGCTGTCGCCGCCCGCCACGCCAATATCGATGATATTGGCCATCAGCGTCGGCTGATACAGATCGCATACCACCTCCACCACCATCAAAAGCGGCGCCAACAGAAAGAAATGCCAGCTCTCCTTCATATACGACCACAACATCTGCAAAAGGCCTCACTCCTTTTTTACATTTCACTCATAAATTAATTGTACGACCAACTATTGTCATTGTCAAGAATTGAACGATGAGACAAAAGATCATTCATCATTATCCCTCACATCGCTCTTTGTGGTCATTTTTATGCGATAATTATCCCTATAGTGCTGCCCAAAAGGAGGTCTTTTCTTTGTTCGATTGCAAAACACTGCCTAGAGTATGGCGAACCCTTGACTTCTGACGACCTGCGTCTTCCTGATAATGACACCGCACTGTTCAGTATATGCACATGGCTTTTGATGCCGACCAACTGAGGACCATGGTCAAATAAATAACCTGCTGCTAAGGAGCTGAACCACGATGACTGCTAAACCGCCCAAAAAGTGCTTCCTCTTCTGCCTTATCTTCGCTGTCCTCTTGTACGCGCTGGCTTATTATCTTGGCGCTGCCCATCCCTTGACAGACCTTTCGGCGGCCGCCCTCGACGAATGGCGGCACTGGTCTCGCATCGTCTCTGGCCTTCAGATCACCAGCCTTATCCTCCTCATCATCTCCAACCTCTGGATCCTGATCGCTTCTATCAAAAGTGAAAGCGATAACGACTGACCGCCCTTCTGCTAAGCTCTGCTGATCGTCCAGCAGAGCTTATTTTTTCTGCCAAGAAAACTTCACCGACCGCTGGGAGCTGCCTGGCCTATCAGCTCCCAACCAATACCGAGCATTGTTTTCACCTTTTGGTTACGCTATACTATTGGTATGGATCCACTACCCCATTCGTTCGAGGAGGGCCATCTCATGTCCAAGACCTGCACCATCCACCCGAAAATATTGCTGATCCCTCTGCTGCTGGCTGCCGTCCTTTACCTCACCAGCTGCCGCGAAGCGCCTCCCGCCGCGCCGGCTGCGGCCAAAAACGAACAAGTTTACGGCGTTATCGAAACCGCGCTGCCCGATTACCGCCTGCGGCCGCTTGTGGCTGCCGACGATCAGCCCCAGATCTTTGAAGCAAATGGACAATATGGCTTCCAGGACAAAGATGGACAGATCCTCGTCCCAGCCGAATACGATCTCCTTACCGCAGAATATGACGCCAGCCAGTCCGCGTGGGTGTCCTACGGCCAAAAAGATCAAGCCTGGGTGCGATTCGATCTGCAAAAAGGCACCGTCCTCCGCTATGAACCGTATGATCCCAGCCGCAAAGCGCTTTATACTGATGTCCTCGACATCAGCCAATACCCGCTGGCCATCGTCGGCGGCGTTCTCGTCGTCAATGGTCAGTCCGACTTCTTAGGCAGCCATTTTCCCTTGATCCTGCTGGATGGCCTGACCTTTGATCTGTACCAGGATCTTGCGCTCGTCAGCACCCAGCCGTTGAAATTGACCGCCGGCTTATACGAAGGCGAGTGGCAGTTCACGCCTCAAGAAGCGCCTGCTTCAGCCAGCCATTATTTTGCTGTTCCCCATGGAGATGATGTTTTCCCCCGCCCAGTCACGCGCGACGAAGACCACACCCAATACGCGCCGGCTGTGGAAGCGTTTCTGAGGGACAACGCCATCGAAAATACCCCCTACATCATCTCCACCGTCCTGACCGGTGATTTTTTAGACAATGGCCAAACAGGCGCCATCGTGGCAGCCGCCGACTCCCCGCTTAATAGTGAAGCGCAGCCCTACCGCGATCAGATCCAGCGCGATTATTGGCCGCCTGAAAAATTTGCCGAGCAACGGCAGGGTATCTTTACCGCTGTGCTCTATTTCCCCGACTGCCGCGATCTGACCCGCTATGAAGTGCTGCGCAGCACCATCTGTCAAGAAAGCGACATTGTCCACTGGGTCTATGATGAGGTGATCGCCGCGGCCCAGCTCTATGGCGACGCAGCCTACGAAGTGATCCTTTACCGCGACGGCTACGAATTCGCCGATACAGTGATCCTTGACCTCGCTGCATTTGCCCAAGGAGATGGTTCCCATGCTGACCACTAAACAACTCAAAAAAATTTTTCTCCTCTGTATCTCCCTCGCTGCCCTTTTTTTCGCGCTGGCTTTTTATCTGGACGCAGCCCATCCGCTCACCAATTATTCCTTAGATGCTCTCCGAGAGTACCTGCACTGGCGCCAGCTGGCGAATACGTTTTGGTGCATCGGCACGCTGTTCTTAGCCATCCCTTGTCTGTGGAAATTGTTCATGATCTTCCAGCAAGGCTATGACAACGAGTGATCCCTTTTCTCCAAGCTCTGCTGAAAATTCAGCAGAGCTTATTTTTTTCTACCGAAATGGCCACTGTGATCATTTTGCTCTTAGTCTTTGGCGTGCTGCTCTATTTCTGGCTGTAAAAGGAGCTAGCCATGGAAAATCGCATCAAAGAACTGCGCAAGCAGATGGGGCTGCGCCAAGAAGATCTCGCCCAACAGCTCGGCGTCACCCGCCAGACCATCAACGCCATCGAAAACAACAAATACAATCCCACCCTGGAACTGGCCATGCGCCTCGCGCGATTATTAGGCCAGCCAGTGGAAAGTATTTTTCATTTGGAAGACTGAGAGGACAGCAAACGTGCAGGCGCCATAAGGGTCTGCACGTTTACTTTGCTCAGCTTGACGACGCGCCTGTTATGTGGTATATTTATCACATCAAGAGTGAAATATATCGCACGCAAAAGGAGTTGATCCAAATGAGCAGCACCCGAAATTATTGGCACGGCATGCTCGGCTTTCTTGCACTGCTTGGCTTCATCGGCGTCTTTACGGAGGAACGGGCTTTTCTCGCCTTCTTTGCTTTTATCGTCGACTTTGAGTATTTTTTTCTCAAGTCTGATGAAATGGTGGAGGAGTATATGAATCGCTCGGCGGCTCGAGCGTTTTACTGTGGTATGCTCACCACCGCAGCGATGGCTTTGATGTGTTTCTTTATTGGTCAAAAGCCCGGAAACATCGCGCTGCTTTATGGATTTGCCAGCGGCTGGGGCGTATCTGTTGCCGTGCACGGCCTTTCCATTGGCTATTACAAATTCAAAGAAAGCTGGCGGCTGGAAGGATGATCCACAATCGTATCAAGGAATATCGCGCCAAATACGATATGAAGCAGGAGGATCTGGCGAAATTGGTGGGCGTTCGCCGGGAGACTATTGGCAATTTAGAAAAAGGGCGCTACAATCCGTCTCTGGTCCTGGCTTGGAATATCGCCAAGGTCTTTCACGTAACTATCGAAGACATTTTTACTGTTGACTAAAAAAATTCCCCAAGCTCGCGCTGGTGCGCCCAAGCTTTGGGGAATTTTTTAGTATAAGATCATTTTTCTGTTACAGTGAAAACAGCGTTTTGTCCATCAGCAGCTTCTGTTACCAGAGCGGCACTCACCATGCTGACTTTGCCGACGACCTTGCCGTCTTTATCCAGCATATCGGCATAATAAAGTTTCAGTGTGCCATTTTTGATCTGGGTAAGCTCCTGCTCCATCTGAGCGATGATCTGATCAGCTTCGGCCAGGGTCAGCTGTTTCGCCTTGACGGCCTCGTCCAATCCTGTCTTGACCTCTTTGATCTCTGCCTGATACGTCTCCACGGTATGCAGCTTCATGTCGGAAACGGTGAAGGCACCGTCCGACACGATAGCTGCATCTGTACTGTCTGTCGTACTGATGGTCACGCTTTGCATCGGTACAGCTGCCACATCCAGCTTTGCCATTTCTACGTTGACAGCGTCTGCTGCCATTGCCATACCCGTGGTGCCTAACATCATGCTGAGCGCTAATGCGCCGGTCAATAATTGTTTTTTCATTGTCCTCGTCCTCCTTGAACGCTTTGGTAAGATAGTGTTTGCTTGTGATCACAGTGTTACTATACCAAATGCGCCGTTAAGAAAAGGTTAAGCCAGCAGAATTTATCACAGCAAAAAACTGCTCAAGGTCATCGCGCCTTGAGCAGTCTAGATCTGGGTATGATAAACGATGGCATTGCGGCCTTGTCGTTTGCCGGTATACAGGTTTTCATCGGCG
>CABVBB010000246.1 GCA_902496505.1 uncultured Peptococcaceae bacterium | reverse complement strand
GCAGGGCAGCCACGCCCTCGATACGTATATCGAAAAAGATTTCGATACGCTGCATCTTTTTACCAGCGGCTTAGCCGAGATCCCCGCTGACGATCAGGCAGCTATCCGAGAACAGCTGCACATCTTCGGCGACAGTGACACCACCTATGTCTGTGTGGATCTCTCCACCGGCGCGGCGTATGCCAATCTGCCGACAGCTCTGCCCCAGGCGTCGGCTGAGCAGACAGCGCAATATGCCGCGCTGCCCGCGCAGGGCATCCGCGAGCCCTTCTTGAACAGCGCCACCGGCGTCCGCTCCCTGGGCGTGTACGAGCGCTTCACCTTTGTCGACGGCACGGCTGGCGTAGCTCAAAAGCTCCGTCCTCTGCAAGCCGTGGCCGAACGTTTTTCCCTCTCCTTTTATGACGACACCGGCTTTTCCTACGTCATCAATGCTTCCGGCGATGTGCTGCTGCGCACCAATCATCCCAACAGCAACCGCACCTTTCAAAATCTTTTCGACATCATCGATCTGGAGAGCAATGATGCCGCTGTGGTCGAAGCCTTTCGTCAGTCGCTCACCGAGGGCAAGCAGGGCGTGGCGCTGTTCAACTACGACAGCGAAGGACACGTTTTCTGCTATGTGCCCTTAAATACAGCCAACGGCTGGTTCGTCGTCTCCATCATTCCCAATCAGGTCATCATGACCCAAGCCAATGCCATCATCCAGCGCACCTTGATCCTCTGCGCGCTGATCCTCCTCCTGCTCTTGGCGATAGGCCTCTCCATCCATTGGCAAAACGCCAAGCACCGCCAGCAGATCGAGCAGCTGGCTTACTATGATACGCTTACCGGCCTGTTCCGCTACGAAAAATTCCAATTAGACGGCGACCGCCTCTTGGCGCAGGGGCAAGCAGGCTGGGCAGTCCTTTACATCGACATCGCCGGCTTCAAGCTGCTCAATGATCTGGAGGGCTATCCCTTTGGGGACAAAGTGCTCCGGCAGATGGCCGCTCTCCTGCGCTCCGCCGCCCAGCCTGATGATCTGCTCTGCCGCATCTCCGGCGATGATTTCCTCCTGCTCACCCGTTCTGACAGTCAGCAGGCGCTCCTCGAGCGCTGCCAACAGCTCGTTCACTTGGCTCAGACCGACCTTTCACCGACACGCCCCATCCAGATCCGCATCGGCCTCTGTCTCAGCCAAGACGCGCCAGAAGCCCAGAGCGTCAGCGCTCTGGTCGACCGTGCCCGCTTAGCGCAGAAAAAAGCCGCTGAAAACAGCTGGTCCGCCATTCTCTGCTATGACCAACAGATGCGCCAGACCCTGCTCCAAGATGCTGAGATCGAATCTTCCATGCAGGAAGCGCTGGCCAGCGGCCAGTTCATCTACTATATCCAGCCCAAGTACGCCGCCGACGGCACGCGCATCTTAGGCGGCGAAGCGTTGGTCCGCTGGCAGAAGCCTGACGGCACCATGGTCAGCCCGGCAGAATTCATCCCGCTTTTTGAGCGCAACGGCTTCATTCGCCAGCTGGATATCCACGTCTTCACCCAGGTCTGTGCTGATCTGCGCCGTCTGTTGGACGCCGGCCAGCCAGTGGTGCCCGTCTCTGTCAATGTCTCGCGGCAGCACCTCTATTGGCCTGAATTCGCGCCCACTTATATCGCCATCAAGGAGCGCTATCGCCTCCCTGACCAGCTCATCGAGCTGGAACTCACCGAAAGCACCCTGCTCGAAAATACCACCGCCGCCTTCTCCACTTTGGAACATCTGCGGCAGAAAGGCTTCCTCTGCTCCATCGACGATTTTGGCTCCGGTTATTCCTCGCTCAACGCGCTGAAAGACCTCCCCGCTGACGTGCTCAAGCTGGACCGCGAATTTCTCAGCGACAGCGCGCAGCCCGCTAAAAGCGAGATCATCATCCGCGGCATCATCGACATGGCCAAGCGCCTGTCCCTGCGCATCGTTGCCGAAGGCGTAGAAACGCCCACCCAGCTGGCCTTCCTCCAAGACACCGGCTGCGACATGATCCAGGGCTTCATCTTCTCCAAACCCCTGCCGCCGGATAATTTTTACCACCTGCTCACACAGACAAACCTTTAGACAAACAAAAAAATCCCTGTGGATGATCCACAGGGATTTTTTGATGAGAAGCTGGAAACGTGACTTGAACACGCGACCTGCTGATTACGAATCAGCTGCTCTACCAACTGAGCTATTCCAGCGCCTTACAGCTTTCTATTATAGGTGAAAAATCGCGCCGCGTCAAGCTGGATTTGCACAATTTACGCAAAATCCCATGACAGATCAGCCAAAGCGTCAAACGGGAGACCCCTCTGAAAATGGGTCTCCCGTTTTCTGCCAGACTAAGCTATGCTGCTTACCTTCTTTTTAGAGAATCAAAAGTGTACCTGGCTCTCCAAGATCTGATAGACCGGTGCACCTTCACACTCGTGGGGCATCCTGAGATCCATGATCGCCGCTACCGTCGGCGCCACGTCCACTTCGCGGATCATCCGATCCGTATAATAGCCTTTTTTGAGGCCTGCGCCAGCGGCAAAGAAGATCGGTGAAACCGAGGTGTCAAAATAACCTTCTGTGGTCGAAAGCGAATCGCCGTGCAGACGATTGAAGCCTTCCTCCAGCCAATAAAGGATATCGCCGCATTCCTTGCCAGACATGCCCAAGACGACGGCGTCTTTGTTTCTTAAAGCGATATTGACGATGCGTTTGCCATTCATGCGGTAGTTATAGAGATCGTCGATGATCTTTCTTTCCAATTCATATTGATCGGCTGGATCAACGATGCCCTTTGGATTGCGCCCTTTCAAGTTGAGATAGATATGGTTGCCGCGCGGCGCGACCGCTGTGGTCTTGCTCCAGTCGATCTTGTGGGTGTCGTTGCCGTTTTCATCTTTTTTCATGACCGTATAGCCTAATTCCCGCATGACGCCCACATTCATCATGAAGCCTTCACCCAAGAACGGCAGGTCGTCTTCCTCACTGCACAATAACCCATGGTCGCTGGTGACGATGATCGCCCAGCCCTTATCCAACAGCGGCAGGAATTCGCCGATATACGCATCTGCCTGGCGATAGATCTCCTCTAAGAAACCTTGATAGACTTTTTCATCATTGTTGCCGTATTTTTCTCTGGACTTGGCCCATCTCCAGCAGGCGTGCCCCAAATGGTCGCAGGAATGATTGTGCGTAAAGATGGCCTCATAGTTATTCTGCTCAATAAGTCCCAGCAGCGCTTTGGCCTGCCATTTTTGGAAAGCCTCCCAGACTGGCAGGATGCGTCTGCTGACCAGTTCTGGATAATTGCCGCCGATGGAGATGGTGCACGGTTCATAGCCGGCAATATCGACGACCTGCTGATACAGCGCTTTAGGATGCCAGAGATTGGTTTTATCGTCACTTTCGATATCCAGGGCTGGCCCAACGGCAACAGCAATATTTTTCCCCGCTGGATCGATCTTGACGATGGTGAAATACCGGGCCGTCTTGACCTTTTGCTCCCCTTTGGGCAGCGTGGTTTCTACTATGGGATAAAATTCGCCTTCTTTGATCGTTATGAAAGGTGCTTGATCTTTTTTGCTGGTATAGACTTCGATATGATCATATTGTCCCTGCGCATTTTTTAACAAAAGCGTCGGATACTGCACCAGTCCGTTGGCCGCAATGATCTGAAACTCTTTGGCCTCCGCAGGGATCTCATGCCCCCAATTTTTGGCTGCCTTGATCGGTGATGTATAGCGAGTAATGGCGTTTTCAAATTCGCCCGCTTCCTCGCCCTCCATATGATCGAAGCAAGTCCAGGCTGTCACCACTTCCGCAGAAAAGATCGTGCTCAAGAAATCATCTGGTTCGTCGTCATCATCATCGGCGTCACTGGTCGTATTGCCTTTCATATCCTCGGTGACGATGCAGCCTGCGCCGCCTTTCAACTCGATCTGCGCCAGATTGCTGATCTCCGTGTAAGCTTCATCAGCGTAGGTCAAATGTTCCTCATCAACGTGGCCATCGGAATTGTTCGGTCCCATCGGCCCCATGCCGCCGACGATGTCCAGATTGGGATCATCTGCCACTGGCGGCCAAGAGCACGGCCACGTCCAGACCAGCGTTTTTTTGCCCGCTTCCGCTGTGACCTGCCAGATCTGCTCAGCTTTGACAACGGCGGAATTGAAATTGCGGCGGAATTTGCCGATATTGTCACCGTCTGTATTCCAGTAGCAGGTGATGCCGTGCGTCATCGGATAAGCGCCTGTAGAAAGCGTCGTCCACATGGGCGGCGTGATAGTCGGCTGCCCGCCCAGCATGAAAAGATCCTCTCTGGCGGCACCCACCGCCAGCATTTTCTTGACATTCGGCAGTTTGCCTTCGTCCAGCATCTTTTTGGTGAATTTCGGGTCCATCCCGTCGATACCCAATACGATCACTTTGTTGTCATTCATCTTATTTGTCCCCTTTCAAGCATCTGTTAAGTTTGTTATATGCCAAATAACTTATCTCTACTATAATCCTAACTAAGCATTTGG
>CABVBB010000245.1 GCA_902496505.1 uncultured Peptococcaceae bacterium | reverse complement strand
GAAGACCTATCAGGGCTTCATTGAGAAATTCTACGAGCAGACCGACCGTTATCTGGGCCGCTTCCTGCACTATTTGGATGAAGGCTGGACCATCTTCGTCCTCTCCGACCACGGTTTGATCGTCGGCGAAAACGTTCCGCCAATTTTGGGCGAGTACGGCGGCCTCAACACCAAAGTCATGGAAGAACTGGGCTACACTGTCCTCAAAAAAGACGAGAACGGCAATTCCATCCGCGAAGTTGACTGGGAAAAGACCAGAGCTGTCCAGATCCGCAGCAACTACATCTATATCAACCTCAAAGGCAGAGACGCTCATGGCATCGTCGATCCTGCCGACAAATATGACTTAGAAGAGCAGATCATCAGCGACCTCTACAATTATCGCGATGACCGCACCGGCAAACGTGTCGTCGGCATCTGCCTGCGCAACAAAGACGGTGTGCTCTTGGGCGTCAATGGCCCGCAGTGCGGCGATATCTTCTTCTCCATTGAAGAAGGCTACAACCGTCTGCATGGCGACAGCATCTCCACTTCCGAAGGGTATTACAATACCTCCGTATCCCCGATCTTCATTGCTGCCGGCCCTGGCATCAAAGAAAACTTCAAGACCACCCGTACCATTCGCCAGGTCGATGTGACGCCGACCATCGCCTCCCTTCTGGGTGTCCGCTTCCCAGCACAATGCGAAGGCGCACCGGTCTACCAGATCCTGAGCCAAGAATTATAAGATAAACATTGCAGGCAGGCCTTGGATGAAAGGGCCTGCCTGTTTTAAAAATGACCCGTAAAGGAGAGTAAGCGATGCAAGCGAACACAAACAATAGGAGGCAGGCAGCCCTTGAGGCCAAAAAGAAGCTGGATGCCAGCTTTTTTAAAAAAGGCTTGACGGTAGCGATCTTGTCCGGTATGTGCTATGGACTCTATTCCGCCTTTTTGACACTGGCTATGGCCAGAGGCGTCTGGGCCCAGTGGCTGGATCCCGCCGTATCGGTCTTGTCAGTCTTTGTCGCGACATATATGCTGGGCGCTATGGGCAGCGCCATCAACGATACAGTCAGCGCCGTCTGGTGTCTTTTGACAGCAGCGATCAAAGGGAAACTGGGCGATTTTTTCCGGACGCTCAAGACCAAGCCAGGCGTGATCATGATCGTTGCCGCCCTGATCGGCGGGCCTATAGCCAGTACCGCCTATGTGGTGGCGCTGCAGATGGCTGGCTCCATCGTTATCCCTATTGCGGCTTTATGCCCGGCTATCGGCGCGATCTTGGCGAGGATCTTATTCAAACAGGAGCTCAATGGCCGGATGCTTTTAGGGATCGGGATCTGTTTTTCTGCGAGTCTGATGATCGCCAGCACCAGCTTAGGCGGAGACGCGCCGGAAGGACTGGCTTTGGGACTGGCGATCGGTTTCATTGCAGCCTTTGGCTGGGGTCTGGAAGGCTGCGTGGCAGGCTATGGGACCTCTATGATCGATTATCAGATCGGCATCACCATTCGTCAGTGCACCTCCGGCTTGTCCAATCTGATCATTTTGGTGCCGATTTTTGGCATCTTGGCTGGCGGCGGTTTAGGGTTATCTCATGAACTGATCTTCCAGGCGCTGACAGATGGTTCCTCCATGATCTGGTTTGCTGTCAGCGGTCTGTTCGCCATGTTTGCCTACAGCCTGTGGTATAAAGGCAACAGCATGTGCGGCGCAGCCTTAGGCATGGCCTGCAATGGAGCCTTCTCCTTCTGGGGGCCGTTCTTCTGCTGGATCGTGCTGGGCGTCGTTTTCGGCGAACCAGGCTGGACCATCCCGCCCATTGGCTGGCTGGCCGCTATCGTTATGGTCATAGGCATTTTGATCATTGCCATGAACCCGCTGGATCTTTTCAAACGGAGGGAGGAGACTCAGGATGCTGCCGCTTAACTACGCGATCCTCAAATACTACACCACTATCGAAGATGCCTGTGCCACCGATGTCATCGCCGCGCTCAAAGGCCAATACGGCCGCTTCAAGGCGCTGAGCCGCCCTGCTGTGATCGAAGCGCTGATGACCGCCGAAAAAAATGGCCTTTTAGAAGAGACCCGCTGTGAACTCAACGATCAGGATGAATTAGAGGTCTATTATCGGGCCAACGCCGAGGGTAAGGCCACGATCAACAAATATATCAAATAGCTCAGGCTGCCCGTCAAAAGTGCACGTGCGTGCGCCAAGAAGGCCGCTTCCAAGCTCCGCTTTTATGGCGGAGCTTTTTGCTGCACAAATTCTCCGAACATTTCAGAGAAATTGTCTTTGAGACAGAAAGAGAGTGTGGTACAATGGAAGAATAAGAGGATCGGAGGGGGTGAAGGCGTGTACGACAGGATCCAACGGCTTATTTATGCGATCGAAAACAATCAGGTGCTGGCGGCGGTGAAAAAAGGCTTTATGCTGGTGATACCCGTAGTATTGACTGGTTCTTTTGCACTGCTGCTGAGCAATTTTCCTATAGCAGCGTACCAGGAGTGGCTGGCGTCTTTTGGCGGCGGCTTTTTATTGGCGCTCCTAAACTTCATTTTTGACGCGACTACCGGTTTTTTGTCGCTGTATTTGGTCATGGCCATCAGCTACTTTTATTCCGGAGTCTTTGCGGCGGACAATATTAATCTGCGCATCATGGCCATGATCGCCTCACTCGCTTGCTTCATCGCCTCCTTCGGCGGGATGAGCGGCTCACTGGAGCTGTCCTGCTTCGGCACAGTCGGCGTCTTTACGGCCATGGTCTGCGCCATCATCGCTACGCGGCTGTTTTTTGCTCTGGCGCTGCGTCATTTCCAGCATTTCCACTCCTATGTGGCGGGCAATGATATCCACTATCACAGTTCCATTTCGGCTGTGGTGCCCATGGTGGTCGTGGTCACATTGTTCGCTCTGGGGGATCTGGCGCTGGTGAGGGGCTTGGGCGTAGGCAATCTCAATGATCTGATCAGCGGTCTGCTTTTCCGGGCCTTCAACAATTTTTACGGCGAGCCAGGCAATGGTCTGCTGTTTTTGTTCTTGCTCAATCTGCTCTGGTTTTTCGGCGTGCACGGCGGCAATGCGCTGGATCCAGTGGCGCAGACGATCTTTGCCTCCGGTGACGGGGCAAGAGAGGTCATCATCTCCAAATCTTTTTTGGACAATTTTGCCTCCATCGGCGGCTGCGGTGCGTCCCTTTGCCTGGTGCTGGCGCTTTTGTTGGCCACGCGCAGCCGGAGCAACCGTCAGTTGGCGTATTCCGCAGTGCCTCTGGCCTTGTTCAACATCAACGAGATCTTAGTGTTCGGCCTGCCGATCGTGCTCAATCCGGTGCTCATCTCCCTTTGTCGTGGTGCCGCTGGTGTCTATGATGATCGCCTACAATGCCGCGATTTTGGGCTGGATGCCTGTGGGCGTGCAGAATGTCAACTGGACCACGCCCGTATTTTTCAGCGGCTATCTGGCCACGGGTTCCTGGCGGGGAGCGCTGGTGCAGCTGATCATTCTGCAGCATGGGTCAGACGTCGCTCAATTATCTGCGCGATAACAATTTCCGCTTCGTCAAACTGGATGGTTCGCTGGTGCGTCAGGTGACCGACAACGCCCGCTGTCGGGAGATCATCAGCTCCATCGTTTCCCTAGGCAGCACGCTGGGCTTCCAAGTCGTAGCCGAATGGGTGGAAAACGAGGCTATCCGCGATCATTTGCTGACCCTAGGCTGCAAAGTCTACCAAGGCTATCTCTACAGCCCCGCCATCCCCCTCAAAGAACTGCTGGCTTTTGCGCAGAAAGCCGATGCAAATCAGTAGTCTGCCAAAAAACGCGTCAGCCTCTTCTGCACAGAAGAAGCTGACGCGTTTTTTGAGTTTGGCGTTATGAATGGATCACATGCAGCGCTGCTTCCTCATCGCTGGCCTTGACGCGCAGATCGTAGAGATCATAGCGGCTGTCTCTGCTGGTCAGGATGACTTGAGAGCGACTGCTCTGCGGACGATTAGGCGAGATGGTGCGGATCTCATAATCGATGCCGGCTGCAGCCAGCGCCGCGCGGATACGCCCCAATTCCGCCAAAGAATTGCCCAGATATACCGTTTTTTTCAAGAAGAAAAACATGAGTACTCCCCCCATTGGTGACCCCTTATCGATGCCTGCTTTATTTAAGTATAGCAGGTTACGGACATCCTTGTAAACAAGGCCTTGTCAAGATAAATTTTTGCTTAGAGCCGCCAAAAAAGCGGGTATATACATAGCGAGGATAAAAATCGTGAGGAGGGATGGCTATGCCGTTTCAGATCAATGGCGGCAGCTGTATAGGCTGCGGAGCGTGTCAGGAGGTCTGTCCAGTGAAGTGCATCAAAGAGACGAGCGGGATCCGCTATATTTTGGAGGATCAGTGCATCAGCTGTCAGAGCTGTTTTAATATGTGCCCAGTGAAGTGTATCGTGAAAGTCCCATAAGGCGGCAGCAGTGCTTCGTGCACTGCTGTTAGGATGTCGACAAAAGCGCTCGGCTCCAAAAAGGCGTCGCACGTCGTCGTTGCAAAACC
>CABVBB010000244.1 GCA_902496505.1 uncultured Peptococcaceae bacterium | reverse complement strand
AGCTGTTTCCAGCCCTGCCAATCCACATTGGTAGAAAGGTTGACGCGCTGCAGATCGCCATTGCCATCGGTGATCTCAGCCCGCAGCCATTCGCCATGACCGCTGCCGTAGACGTCGATGTAGAGATTCTGCACGCCGCTGGAGAGGGCTAAACCGCCAGTGAAATTCATATAAGCGGCAACAGAATCGGCTGCCTGACCAAAGTTGTAGTCCAGTTTGGTGACCATGGCGCCGCTGCCAGCAGGATCTGCTGTCACGCTCAAGCCGCCGGTGGTGCTGGAGGGTGTTCTGGTGAACTCCAAGCCATCCAGGGTATTTAACAGATGCAGCTGATTGGTCGGCTGGAAGCTGACATTCATCGTTGTGGTGAAGCCTTCGTAATCTGCGGTGACGGTGCCGGCGGTGCTGCCATTCAGCGCGCTGACGGTGAGCACGCCGCTGTCGGATACGCTGCCTTCAAATCCGCTGACAGTCCAGGTCAGCACATTAGGCGAAACGCTCTTTTTCGTGCCATCCTTGAGCGTTGCCTCTACCTTGAGCTGGGTGGTGCTGCCTTCGACCAGGCTGCTCTCTGCTGCAGTGACAGTCATAGTGCTGATGCTCTCCTTGCCCACGACCTGCAAGGGCAAGGTCGCTTTGACACCGCCGGAGGTCACAGAAAGCAGGGTGCTGCCCGATCTCTCCGGCGTATAGGTGCTGCCCTGCCATGTGCCTAAAGCATTGCTGTCAGCGTATTGCAGAGGCAGATTGCTGGTCACTACAGGATTGTAATATTCATCGTAGCCCTTGACCGTATAAGCGGTGCTTTCACCGATCAAAAGCTGCACAGCGCCATTAAGCGTCAGCCCTTTGAGGCTGCCCTTGGGCGCGGTGCTGTAGACGCCTACGCCTTCCACCACACGGCGCTCAGCGGCATGGCCTTCCACTGCAATGGTCTGCTCTGTACTGAAATCTCCCAACGGCCGAGCGACCATCGTCGTCGAACCGCCGCCATCTAAATTGATAGCCTGCCAGACGCCGATCTTGGTCAAAAACAACGACAGATTGCCCAAGGTGATGCCTTTGCTGGCGCTGGTGCGGCCCTCTACCGCCACCAGGTAGACCTTGCGGCCATCCTGCGAAATGCCGATGGCCGTTCTGGCCCGCACGCCCGTCAGTCCCTCGGTGCTTTTGCCGTAATCCACCATTTGACCATTGCTCACCAAGATCCCGTCGCCGCCAATGATGGTTTTGTAACCATAATTGGGGCTGATGGCGTACTGGATATTGAGGTGATCGCCTACGTGGATGTTGTCCATGACAAATATTTTGGCTGCACCCTGCGCTCTGAGGATCATGCAGCCTGTGGGCACGTCGGAATCAAAATAACCATCCGGTGAAATAGCGGTGACGATGCCGTCCTTGATCATGACCTCTGCCAGGTCATTGGCATAATCATCATTGGCCCGCGTCTTAGCCCCCCACATGTCCGTATACAGATGCAGCTTGTCCAGGTGGCTGTGCACGCCAGCGGGGAATTCCCAATACCAGCTTTTGTTCACGCCGGATAAGGGGAAAGATACGCCATTAGCAGTTGTCACGCTGCCTTGGAAATCGAACTGCTGAATGATCGCGCGATTGTCCTGCGTGATCCCTAGTGCGTAGATGCCGGGGATCACACTGGGAGAGGTGACCAATTTCCCGTCGATCATAGTCGTGCTGATAGGCGAACCCTCACCCTTGGTATTATAAAGATCGCCGTTGATCATAGCGGCTGCACCCGTGCGAGACGCCATGGCTGAGACATTGGACCGCTGGCCCAGCTTGCCTTCGCCAGTGATCACGCCGATATTGAGATACGGATCGGTCAGATCACATTCGATAACGCTGGCCTTTACTGGCCCATCTACTGTATCCCAAGTGTAATTTTTCAGCACCGCGCCAGATGTTATATTGCTAGTACTCGTAAGCTGCGGCTCACCGCCGTCTGCGAATGCCGGCGCACTGTTAAAAAGCAGGCAAACGCCGATGACTACACTGATAAGCTTCTTTTTCATTGATGATGTCCCTCACTTTTCTGTCCCAATTTTGGCAGCTCCCTCAACAGCTGCCCTCCTGTCAGTAACTGACCCAGACTGACCGCTGGCCAGGCCGTGTCCTACCCATTATATAGCAAACATTCGTTTCAAGCAAAGTGTAATTCAGTGGAAATCACTGGTTTGCTAGGATTTTTACCAAATCAACATATTTTGCCCATATTTCTATGGACGCAGAAATTCCGCAAAAAGTTGCACCACCAGCCACCGGCGGACATATAGTGGTAGAAAGACATTCAGCCAATGTCACCGGACTGCTTCTATGCAGTCTGACCGTTTACGAAAGAGGTGTTCTTTTATGGAGTTATCAAGAGGGCAACAGGAATATCTGCTGGCGCTTCTCAGCGCAGAATATACCATTCCCGAGCCATACCGCGACAGTGTGAAGGAGGCCATTGAGCGCTACAGCACTACCCAATACACCGACGACGAATTGGACTTCCTGCTGTCCACTCCCCAAAGCTTGGCTGCTGTGCTGCTCCTCAATACCACTGACAGCCTGCAGACCTTCGCCCGTTATTTTGCCCTGTGGGCCAACTGCATGGAGTACAATGCCTTGGATGGCAACAGCCTGATGGAAGCCACCCTCATCAATCCCGATCCCACATCGCGGCAAAAACTTTTGCAGATCATCGATACGGGCGACCGTTATCAGGTCGTCCCCGCTCCTGAACTGCGCTACATGCCCACACCCCGTCAGCAGGAAACATTGGAATTGGAGCAAAATCCGACCCGCCGCATCAAGCCAGCACCTTTGGTCTCCGCTCTCAGCTACCGGACGCTGGATGGTCTCATGCGCGAATTTTTGACCTACGCTGATCAGAAAGATGTCCTGCCCGCGGCCGGAGAGCGTCAAGACGGCAAAGATTATCTCTATCGTCTGGATCAAGAGCTCCAGCGCACAGCCTCCAAGCAATTCACTTGGTCAGAACTTCGGCAGCAGGCCCTGCAGCTGCCGCTGGTGAACAGTACTTATCAGTGGAGCGACCGCCAAGACGGCCTCATCGTTCCCAGCAATATCGCCTTTATCAATCATCTCAATGCCCTGCCCGCCAAAGGCCACCATACTTCTGCATCGGCTCAGCCCAAGCGCCCCGCTCAAGCTGCGCCAGCCAGTCCCTTCCGTCTGATCGATCAATTCTTCGCTCAATTGAGCCCTCGCCGCATGGCCAAAAATCTCAGCCAAATGCGCCCGCCCAAACTGCCGCCCTTCCCCTTCCCCACTCCCAACAAGCAGCGTCCGCACCAGCAGCATCCGCTATATAATACGCCCCAGCAAACGATGCATCCAACCCCTCAGCCCACCATGCACGCCGATAATTTTGATGCCAACGCCGAATCCACTCTCGCCGCCAGTACCGCTATGCCCAATACTCCCCACAGTGAGCCCAAAACCTTTACCTCCGCCTCCAAACTCCCGCCTCCCAAAAGCAAATACCGCATCCCACCGCTGCCTTCCCCTTTTCCCCAATCCAACACCCCGCACCAATCCGCCATTCCCCCGCTGCCGCCGCTGCCCGGAAGGATGCGTGGAGACGAAAGTAATGACGAGGAGGAAATGGAGTAAGCGGATCAGCACGAATTTTTTGCGCTAACGCCAAAAAACTCCTGTCGGCTGAATGGCCAAACAGAACCTTTTTGAAACTGCACATATTGTTTATCGAAAACAAAATGCCAGTCAAACAGCAGGGGGATCCATATTTCCTGCTCCTTTGACTGGCATTTTGTATTTATATTTGAGTATCCACAAGGCTGGCAGCTGACTTTGCTTCACGCCTGTCTTGGTCAAGATATCCCATCGCTGCTCCGTCATCTCACACAGCCCGAATGGCTGATACTCTATTCACTTTCCCTAAAAAACCTCACCGTTCTCTTTAGATCATCACTAAAGCCATCCAGATCCTCAACGTCAATGACCCCTTCATTTAGAAGGGAAATTATATTATAAATCAGGTTTGACCGGCTCATTTCTATCGTAACGCCCGTTTTCTTCTTATCCTGTGCCAGTCGTTTATCCAATTCCCAAAATTTTTCTGCTGGATTCCCTTCAGCGCTCAGCAAAGCGATATACTCCTTATTCAGCTTATCCAGATAAGCTTCCTGCCAATTCACTATGCGCTTGCAAAAAAGCTTCCAATCCTCTTCAGTAAATCCCTTGCCATGCATAATATCGCTCTCCTCTCCGCAAAATTTCCAGCAGCCACTCACAACTCAACACGCACCATATCTTGCCACTACAAGCTCTCTAAATTTTTCTCCCGGATAGAAACGCTCTGTTCTGCCATTCACCTTCATCGTAAATGACCATTTGAAATTGATGACATGATTGAGTTCCAGCGAATGTAAGATACTATCCCAAATATAATCATACAAGCGATACCCATCCTCAGCAAATCCGCTTTGTGTTGTATTCAGGGTAGCAATAATGCTTCTACCGGTAAGCTTCGAAAAACAAATCAAA
>CABVBB010000243.1 GCA_902496505.1 uncultured Peptococcaceae bacterium | reverse complement strand
TCTTGGTCATCGTCCCGATCTCCCGCGCTTCGATCTTGAGCTTGTTGCTCTTGATGCGGCGGCGGATCATAGAGGTATTGACTCGCAGCACCTCGTTGAACGCTTCCCGCGGCCCGCGGAGCACGGTCTCGGTCTGCGGTTCTGAGACGCTGCGCGCTGCCCAGCCCTTGGCCCCCACGACGAATCCTTGCGTCCAGACATCCACCAAGAGCACCATATCGCCTTGCAGGATCCCTTTGGCCAGTTCATTCATCGTTGGTACCTTTTTCACTTCGCCTGCCGCCAGCAAATGTTCCTCCAGCCACGTATCATACGCCTCCACTGTCTGCGGCTCAGTACGCCTGGTATCAATCAAAAGCGGCGTCAGCACATGATCATTGACGATGTCCTTATCGATCAGCCCATCAATATAAAAAAGCGCAGCCTTGCGCTCCGAAGTCAGTCCTATGGTAAACTGCCGACAGACTAGGTCACTGCAATGGGTGAAGGCCTCCTGCATCCATTTGACCCCTTCATCCAGCGCGGACGGCACCAGCACATGCGGTCCAGAATCCTCCGGCAGCTCGATGGCTTTCTGGGCCGAGCGGGGCTTCAAAAGCGGCTGCGGCCTCCTGCTTTTTAGCTTCATACGCATACGTCTCCTTTGTTTTGTTTACATTTTGTCTCGCGCAAGCGTCCTTTATACCTTAACGCCAGAAAAATCCTCCCCAGCAAATGATCGTTTTGGGCGCGCAAAAAAAGACGCTATGGAAAAATTTCTCCATAGCGTCTTTTTTATTCACCTGTTGCTTTACGCACGGGCGGCAATTTGTCGCCATATTTTTTGCGCCGATAAATTAAAAGCAGCAGCGCGCCAGCAAATAAGAGCAGGCTCATGACCTGCGCCATACGCAAAGGCCCCAGCATCAAGCTGTCGGTCCGCAGCCCTTCTACCATGAACCGTCCGACCGAATACAGCATGAAATAAGAAAGGGCGATCTCGCCTTGCTTGCTGAAAAGCTGCCGCCCCAGCCACAGCAAGACAAAAAACACCAATAGATCCCAGATCGATTCATACAAAAACGTCGGATGATGATACTGCCCTGTGGCTTCGATGAAGATGGCCCAAGGCACCTGCGCCTTATCCACCGCTGCACCATAAGCCTCTTGATTGAAAAAGTTGCCCCAGCGGCCGATCGCCTGTCCCAAGATCAAATAGGGCGCAATGATATCCGCCAGCTCCCAAAAAACGATCCTATAATGCTTACCGACCAGCCAGATGGCCAAGATACCGCCGATGATGCCGCCGTGGATGGCCAGCCCGCCGTGCCAGACAGCGATGATCTCGCCAGGATTGGCCAGATAATAGGGCAGATTGAACACCACATAATACAGCCTTGCGCCCACAAAGGCACAAATAATGGCCACCATGATCACAGTCAAAAAATCATCCTCATTGATGCCGCGCCGCCGTGCCGCCCGACAGCCGCCCAAAATACCGATGAGCAGCGCTGACGCGATCAATAGTCCATACCAGCGCACCGCGATCGGCCCGATGGAAAATGCAATTGGATCAACCATATTTTTCAGCTCCTCTGTCTACCTCAAAATGCTACCGTTTATTCTAGCACGGATGTCCGCCAAAAGAAAGACTCCTGCCAAACTTTATCCATTTTGATAAAATACGCCTTATCGCCAGACAAATCCTGCTTTTTCCCGCCGCCGGTCCGCTGACTTGCTTATCCCTGCGCGCACTGCTATAATGAACATCACAACAGCATATTTCCTAAAGGAGGGTTTTATCGTGAAAGACTGGCTCAAATCGACCGTCATGATCGCTATCGGCTGCGCAGTCTTCGCTTTTGGCGTCAATTATTTTCTGTTGGCCAACGGCTTAGCTGAAGGCGGCTTCACCGGCATCGGCTTACTGCTCCATTACAAATTCGGCTGGTCTGTCGGTGCATTTTTCATCCTGAGCAATATCCCGCTCATCCTGATCGGCTGGCGCATGTGGGGCTGGGATTTTGTGTCTAAGACTTTATCCGGCGTCATTCTGAGCTCCATTTTTCTGGAGCTGTTCAGTGTCTACAGCTTCCCCGTTGACAATCTGCTGCTGCCGGCGCTGTACGGCGGTCTGCTCTCCGGCTGCGGCTTGGGCATCGTCATCCGTTTCGGCGGCACCACTGGCGGCGCTGATATCATTGCCCGTCTCTGCAACCGCTATATCGGCATCAGTATGGGCCGCTTTTATTTGATCTTTGATACCTGCGTGCTTTTATTGGTCGCTGCCATCCACGGCTTGACCATTGCTTTGTATTCCGTGGTCACGGTCTTTATCAGCAGCAAAGTCGTAGACCTCGTTGTCGACGGCCTGGACTCTGCCAAGCAGGCCTTGATCATCTCCGAGCACAATGAGCGCATCTCCCAATTCATCATCGAGGATCTGGACCGCAGCTTCACGATCTTAAACGGCCGCGGCGGCTACGACGGCCAGGAAAAGGACGTCATCCTCTGCATCGTCAGCCGCTGGGAGATCTTCAAGCTGCGCAAGACGGTCAATGAGATCGACCCCCGTGCATTCATCGTCATCAGCAATGTCAATGAAGCCTTCGGCGAGGGATTTAAAAGCATTTGAGGTTTTTCGCTTTTTTAGCAGGATTCCCCGTTAGGAAAGCGAATTACTAAAACATCGTTGACTTTTCTTCAACATACCCGTTTGTCCGAGGAGAGTGACCGTCATGAATCTACTGGAAAAATTCATCCATTCCAAAGAAGCCCACTATATCGAGCACTACGGTGAAGACGGCGAGCTTTACCTGGAATGCGTCCAAGGCGATACCGTTCGCCGCTATAAACTGCACGCCATCAAAGAATGGCTGCATATCAAATGCCAAGAGGGTGACGACTGCGCCTGCAGCAAGCTGGAGGAACTCAACCAGCTGGAGCAAGAAGGACGCTTATGATCAGCTTCTCTGGAAAGGAGATCCGCATGCCGCAGAAAAAAAGTCTTTTTTATGTTGTTGGCGTTTTTGCCGTCGGTATCTTAGCCGTTTTGGCCGTGCCCGGACTCTTCCGCCTCTTTATGTAACGTACTTCCATCACACATAGCAAAAGCGATCCTGCTCTTACCAGCAAGATCGCTTTTTTTGTTTTGGGCGTTCAACCACCCAAATAAGCTTTTTTTACCGCGTCGTCTTCCAAGAGTTCTTTGGCATTGCCTTCCAAAACGATACGGCCCGTTTCTAATACATATGCGCGGTCAGAGATCGCCAAGGCTTTGCGGGCATTTTGCTCAACCAAGAGGATGGTCATGCCGCTTTCATTGAGTTCCTTGATGATGCTGAAAATTTCTTTGACTAAGAGCGGCGACAGACCCATGGATGGTTCGTCCAATAAAAGCATCTTAGGATTGGACATGATCGCTCGGCCGATAGCCAGCATCTGCTGTTCACCGCCGGACAGCGTCCCTGCCAGCTGCTTTTTGCGCTCCAAAAGACGTGGGAAACGCATGAAAACTTTTTCCAGATTGGCATTGATCTCGTCGGGATCTTTACGGGTGTATGCGCCCATTTCCAGATTCTCTTTGACGGTCATGCCGGCGAAGACCCGACGGCCTTCCGGCACGTGCGCCAGGCCCATCTTCAAAATATTGTGCGGCTCGACCTTGCCCAGATCCTGCTCCAAAAACGACACCTTGCCGCTTTTGGGCTTGAGCATGCCGGAAATAGCCTGCAGGGTCGACGTCTTGCCAGCGCCGTTGGCGCCGATGAGCGAAACGATCTCGCCTTCCTTGACCTCTAAATTGATATCTTTGATAGCGTGGATCACGCCATAATACACATTGAGATTTTCGACTTTAAGCATGGGCGTTCCTCCTAGTCATCCCCGAGATAAACACGAATGACATTGGGATCATTGATGACATCCTGCGGCAGGCCGTGCGCTATGATCTTGCCATAGTCCAAAACGGTCAGTTTCTCGCAGATGCCAGTGACCAACTGCATGTCGTGCTCGATCAGCAGTATCGACAGATGGAATTTATCCCGAATCAAACGGATCGTATCCATCAGCTCGTGTGTCTCGGTATGATTCATTCCGGCTGCCGGTTCATCCAACAGCAGCACTTTGGGGCCTGTAGCCAGAGCCCGGGCGATCTCCAGCTTACGCTGCTGGCCATACGGCAGATTGCCTGCCGTATAATCGCGGTATTTCTCCATATCAAACACTTTGAGTAAGGCCATGGCCTGAGCCTCGATCTTCTTTTCCTCTTTCCAAAAACCTGGCAGACGGAACATAGAACTGACCAGACTGGTCTTCATTTGATGATTGAAGGCCACGCGCACATTGTCCAGCACCGTGATGTCCTTGAACAAGCGGATATTCTGGAAAGTCCGGGCGATACCCAGCTTGACCAGCTGATGCGGGCTTTTGCCCATGATGCTGTGTCCTTCTAATTCGATCGCGCCCTCTGTCGGCTGATAGACGCCGGTCAGCAGATTGAAGACCGTCGTCTTGCCGGCGCCGTTCGGTCCGATGAGACCGACCAAGTCGTTTTCTTC
>CABVBB010000242.1 GCA_902496505.1 uncultured Peptococcaceae bacterium | reverse complement strand
CCGTCCAAACGGCGGCAGCCGCCGTCCTGACGCTCGCACAGCCGGAATACACCGCCCTGGATCTTCAGCCGGCCGCCGTCGATCAAAAAATCCGCCAGCTTCTGTCGGGCGCTGTTGTACAAAAGCTGTACCGTCGGCCGCGAGACCTCCATCTGCGCCGCACATTCCTCCTGCGTCAGGTTTTCCCGATCCAGCAGGCGGATCACCTCGTATTCTTCCACCGTAATGACCACCTCTGGCCCTTGTGCCGCCTCCATGCCTGTCTGGACAAATTCACTGACAGCAGGCATTTCGCAAACTGTCTTCCATTTTCTCGGCCGAGCCATGCGCATCACCTCACGTTCGTTATTTATGGCATATGCCATTTATTTAAGACCATCCTAGCACGATAATTGGCATATGTCAATAATGATCCGACAGAATTTTTTCGACACCACACGTGTTTTTCTCCTCACTGCCGCCGTTACAGCGCGTACCAAACAGCTCCGTCAGCGGCGTTAAAATATGGTATAATGAGCCATCGCCGGCCGCCAAAACACAAATAAATTTTCTCCAGAAAAAAAGCTTGCAAATTGTCGGCAACGTGGATATAATATACATTTAATTACACGCGATTTGTTGGAGTATTACTCTATAAAAAAATATACAAAGGAGTGCTGAATCATGGCTTATTTTTACGACGAACCATCTCATACTTTTAACGAGTATCTGTTGGTGCCTGGCTACTCATCCGCTCAGTGCACACCGGCCAACGTCAGTCTGAAAACCCCAGTAGTCAAGTTCAAAAAGGGACAGGAGGAATGTCCGCTCACGATGAATATTCCTCTGGTCAGCGCCATCATGCAGTCTGTATCCGACGACAAAATGGCCATCGCTCTGGCCAAAGAAGGCGGCATTTCCTTCATCTACGGTTCCCAATCCGTCGAAAATGAAGCCAACATGGTTCGCCGCGTCAAAAAATACAAAGCCGGCTACGTCACCAGCGACGCCAATGTGCGTCCTGATCAGACATTGGCTGATGTCTTAGCTGTCAAAGAGCGGACCGGCCACTCCACCACTGCTGTCACCGCTGACGGCACTGCCAACGGCAAACTCTTAGGCATCGTCACCAGCCGCGATTATCGTTTGAGCCGGACGCCTTTAGAAACGCCGGTCAGCGAATTCATGACCCCCTTTGATAAGCTCATCTACGCCAAAGAAGGCACCTCCCTCAAAGAGGCCAACGACATCATCTGGGATCACAAGCTCAACTCTCTGCCCATCATCGACGACGAGCAGAACCTGCTCTTCTTCGTCTTCCGCAAAGACTATGATTCCCGCAAAGAAAACCCCAACGAACTTCTGGACGGCAACAAACGCTACATCGTCGGCGCCGGCATCAACACCCGCGACTATGCCGACCGTGTGCCTGCATTAGTCGAAGCCGGCGCAGACGTCCTCTGCATCGACTCCTCCGAAGGCTACACCGAATGGCAGAAAATGACCATCGATTTCATCCGCGAAAAATACGGCAATACCGTCAAAGTCGGCGCAGGCAATGTCGTTGACCGCGAAGGCTTCCGCTTCCTGGCTGAAGCTGGCGCAGACTTCGTCAAAGTCGGTATCGGCGGCGGCTCCATCTGTATCACCCGTGAGCAAAAAGGTATCGGCCGCGGACAAGCTACCGCTGTCATCGAAGTGGCCAAAGCCCGCGACGAATATTACAAAGAGACCGGCATCTACATCCCCATCTGCTCCGACGGCGGTATCGTCCATGACTACCACATGACCCTGGCTTTGGCTATGGGCGCTGACTTCATCATGTTGGGCCGCTACTTCGCCCGCTTCGACGAAAGCCCCACCAACAAGGTCAACATCGGCGGCAACTATATGAAAGAGTACTGGGGCGAAGGTTCCGCCCGCGCCCGCAACTGGCAGCGCTACGATATGGGCGGCGCAGGCAAGCTCTCCTTTGAAGAAGGCGTCGATTCCTACGTACCTTACGCCGGCAGCCTCAAGGACAACGTTCAGATGTCCTTGAACAAAGTCAAATCCACCATGTGCAACTGCGGTGCTCTGACGATTCCTGAGCTCCAGGAAAATGCCCGCATCACCCTCGTCTCCGCTACCAGCATCGTCGAAGGCGGCGCCCATGACGTGGTGCTCAAAGACAGCAATATCACCACTAACAAGATCTGATCTTACCAAGAGCCTTCCGCCAACAGGAAGGCTCTTTTTTTGCTGACCTCTATTTGCCAAAAGTCAAGCCTTGTTTTCTTACTGCAGTGGTGCTATACTTACTTCTTGGAAATCGTCTATGCACACAACAAAAGAGCCCGGCCGTGGTCACACCACAGCCGGGCTCTTTTGTCATGCCTAAAGCACTTTTTTGTACAGGACGATCGCCGTGATCAGGCCAATGATCGAGGCCAAGGTCAGCCTCAGCTCCACACCGAACGTCAGCTTCAAAATGGACAGATCCAGTACCAGCGGATTGCCCGCGCTGATGCCGATGGTCTTGCCGTAATTGAGAAAGCTCAGCGCACCAATACTAGACGCCGCTTCCCCTAACAACGTTCCCAAAATGATCCCTGTCAGCAGCATGATCCAAAACATCAAGTCATATTTCCCACGCATCTTATTCCCTCGCTATCCTTGATCATGCTCCCATTATAGCCCAAGCCCCGCCCACTGCCAAGGCAAAAATCTGCACTGCGCCTGACATACGTGCCTGACCTCAAAAAAAGGCCGCAGCGCTTGCTGATCGCCAACAAGCGCTGCGGCCTTTCACAGTGTTCCAAAGAATTTATTCGATCATTTGGTAGATGATGCCGCCTTCACATTTGTCTGGCACCGGCCCTTCCTGCAAAGCGCAGATCGTCGGTACGATATCGACCTGACGCACCCGCCGTTCCATAACGGTATTTTTCTTGACACCAGGGCCAGCGGCAAAGAACAGGCATCTCATGGAGAAGCCGTAGGCTTCCTCACTGCTGAAAGAGCTGGCGTGGTCTTGGCAGAAATGATGATGCAAAGTGAAGTACAGATCGCCGACATGCTCGCCGTAGAGGCCGACGGCTTCCATCGCTGCGGGCTTGAGGATGGCGTCCACGATGCGTTCATGCGTCTGAGGATCACGGTAGGCATAGAGGGCATCGATGATCTTATCCAGAGTCGCTTCATAATCTGCCGGCTCGACGATGCCATGGGGCTCGCGGCCTTTGAGATTGACATAAATATAGCCGGAACGCTGGCTGACAGCAGTGGTGTGCTCCCAATCGATCTGGGTCACGCCGTTTTCGTCTTTGATGGTCTTCGTAAAGCCCAATTCGCGCATGATATCAACGACGATCCCCCAGGAATCTGCGATCAATGGTTTCGGATAGCCAAATTGTCTGGGCAGTCCTGCGTGGTCGGAGACGACGAAAATGGTCGTATCGCCCTTATCCAGCTGTTTCATCAGCTTACCCAGCACTTGATCGATGTTTTCGTAGTATTTGACCAGCAGCGGATAAAAACGCTCATAGCGCGGGCTTTCGGGAACGACATCCGAAAGCATGTTATGGTTGGCTACATCGATGGCATGCAGATGGCAGTAGAACAGATCCCAAGGTTTATTGTCCAGCAGATAATTGATGGCATCTGCGCACCAATCCAAGTTGAGCGCCCAGGTCTCCTGACCGATCTCTGCATAAGGACGGCCGGCATTGGAGGCATTGACGATCGGGCCGCAATGATCCAATAATTCCTGTCCGATCTCCCGCGGATACGTATAGTTGGGGTCAGCTTCCAGGCGGCAGGCACTGCTGACATAGAGCTCCAGTTTGCTGCCGTCCTCGGCCAATTCAAACAAACGCAGCTTATACGCTACAGGCCGTTTGACGCCTTTGTCATCGAGCATATTGTCATAGACCCAATCGCTCCACTGGCCCACCTGGACCTCACCCATGAATTTATCCGCTTTCTTGGCCGCATAAAGCTTCACGGTCCGGTAGACGCCATTTTCGGGTACCAAGAGACCCAGTCGTCTCAGCTTGCCGCCGTTCATCGGCAGCACCACTTCCAACGCCCCTTCTGGTGCATCGTCCCAGCCAGCAGCTGGTTTGATCGGGGTGTCAAATTTGTCGATGATGGAATTCCACTCTGCTTCATTGCCCACTGCGATACCGTCATTGACATGCCCCACATCGAACAATTCGCCGAATTTGCCTTCCTCGACCTCTGCGCCTTCTTGCAGCGCATCCTTTGGCGTTTCACTGACACTGAATTTTTTGGACTCCACTTCTTCTGTCATGACGCAGCCTGCGCCAGTATCATTTTTGCCGTGGTAATCGGCCTTCAATTCAAAATCGCCTTGTACGCCGAAATACAATTTGTCCATGTCGATGAAGAATTTGGAGAAGATCTCCGCATTGGTGCCGTCAACATAAATAACATTTTCCTTGCTGGTTGGCGGGAAAGAGGTCGGATAGTTGAAAACAACGGACTTCTTGCCCGCTTTGGCATAAGCATCCCAGATAAATTCCGCACTGGTCTGCTTGGAAGACCAGCCCAGATCCAATTCATCCAGTTCATTGCCACGGGTATGGTTCCAGAAGCAGGTGATGCCGTGCG
>CABVBB010000241.1 GCA_902496505.1 uncultured Peptococcaceae bacterium | reverse complement strand
CTCCTTTCCTCACAAAATATTTAATAAAATCGTTTCACATTAAATTAACTGTTCAGGGAAACTGCCATCGGCATAAAAAAAGCAAACCGACAAGGCTCGGTTTGCTGAAATTACATCTATACATACCAATATTAGATACCAATCAACGCCCTGGGCCAAAGACCCTGAGCAGCCATATTGATTTTTTTCTCAACACTTTTGATTTTTTATATCGTCTAACATCATTTATATATAGATCCACCCTGAGGCAGAAGTAATCTCAATAAACACATTTTCCCTTAGTATTAATTCTATAAAAAAAGCCCCCCCCTGTCAAGAGGAATTGTTTTGCTAAATCAATTAAAAAACGCGCGCCCGTTCACCAGGGCTGCCGATCTTTCCAGAGCAGATCGCGCCGGGCGGCGGCATAGCTGAGCAGGATATGCTCATCATT
This sequence comes from uncultured Peptococcaceae bacterium, assembly GCA_902496505.1. Lineage (GTDB taxonomy): Bacteria > Bacillota > Peptococcia > Peptococcales > Peptococcaceae > CABVBB01. The sequence continues at coordinate 4,207 of CABVBB010000241.1, read as the reverse complement.
TGCCGCTTCCTCCGCCGTGTAGCCGCGCAGCCAGATGAGATCATTAAGCCATTGCCGCGTACGGTCGTCTTCATTTTTGCTGAAATCCGCGGTGAAATAGCCGCTATAGAGTTCCATACACATCGATAGGCCGTAGGACGGAATGGTCACGTCCACAAATTCCAATCCGTAATGCTCCTCATCCAGCGTCTGCAAGGCCTGCTGCCGTGCTTCGGCGTCTTCGGGCAGTTGGGCCGCCGCCTGCGGGCAGGCATAGCGCAGGGCGCTCTCCTTCAGCCGGTCGTCTACCAAGATCGCTGGCTCGACCTGAGCGTCCTCTGGCCGCAGCAAACTCCTCAGCAGCTCATAGCCGCTGCGCCGCGTCTGCTCAGGATGGCTGCGCACCTCCTCCACCCAGGACTCCCAGGCAGCCTGCCTGAGCGCGGCAGGATCACTACAGGGCTTGATGCCCGGATAATGACCATGTTCCCGGCAATGCTGGCTCAGCCAACGAAGCTGCTCGCCTAAATAGATCACTTCGATCGGCGCAGGTCTGGAACTGCCTGTCTGGAAAGACCAATCTCCTGTGCGGAGCTCTATTTGGACTTCTGTTTTCCACTGCGGCAGATAATAGGCGCTGTAGCGCAGGCCGTACTGTTCGCCATCGATACCTTGCCAATAGGCTTCGATCTCAGCGAAACGCTGCCGCCGATACACGCTGTCCGTCAAGCACTCTCGCTCCACTGGCGGTGCAGCAGCAATAAGCTCCGGCGCAATCTGCGCTAAGGCGCTTTTCTTGAGCTCTGGCTCGATCACTGCCGGAGCGGGCACAGCCTGCCACACTTTTTGCAGGTACCCCTCCAACCACAGTCCATGCCAATAAATAGCCTCCCACTCTTCTTCATTCATATTGCTAAGTCCCCCTTTACTCGACATACCGCCGCATTTCTGCTTCATCCTCCAACCGCCACAAGGCCAGCGCATAGTCCCAAAAAATTCCTTCATTCGCGGCGATCTCTCCTGCCGTATAGCCGCGGTAAACCTTGAGGCCGTTCACAATGCGCTGAGCCTCTGCACCGCTGTCGTATTGGGCGGTGAAAAGGCCGCTTGAGCGCTCCAATTGGATAATGACCGCCTGCTCCGGCACGTCTATTTCCACAAAATCCAAGCCGTACTGCGCACCATCGATTGCCTTCAGCCATTTGAAGGACGCGCCAAGCTCCTTGGGCATTTCTGCCAGGGCTTCCGGCGCCAGATAACGCAGTGCCGTTTCCTTGAGCCCCACATTGATAAAGCGCTGCGTTTTGAGCACCGCCGAATAATTCTCCACCAGCCACTGGCACATCGCCTCGCCGCTGTGTCGGCCAGGAACTGGCCTCCGGCGTACTTCTTCCTGCCAAGCCTGCCAAGCCTTTTCTCGCTTAGTATTCGGCACGGCAGGCGGCTTGAACCCTGGCAGATGGCCTATTTTTGGTTTGTTCATTTTACATCCCCCCACTTTGATCGATCAACGGTCTACACACAAGCCCGCCGCGATCTCCGCTATCTCGCCTGCTGACAAAAAAGCTTCGCTGATCAGCGCCTGCTCCAGCTCATAGCGGGACCTGCCGGCATCATACGCTAACGCTGCTGCCAATATCCGCACCTTGTCTCCACTGGCCACGGCAAAGACAAAGCAGCCTTGATCGGCTAAGCTGTCCGGCGTCAGATCGAAGCGATAGTCGTTATCCAGCGCGCGATCCTCAGGAAACGTCAGCGCATAAATGGCCGCGAAGGCCTGCGCCTTCGGCAGTTGATAGAGCGCTTCCTCTACGCTTAGGTGCTGCAATTTTTCCTGAAGCCAATAAAGCTCTCCCTTGAGCGGCGCTGTCACGATCTCCCGCGGAAAAAACTGTCCGTCTACAGCGAGCAAGAGCACACCATTGCCAAAAGTCTCGTCCACATTCCACACTGGGATGACCTCAGCCAGCACGGCAAACCGATAAGGATCGCCTAGAAGCATCCCGTCCCCTCCTTCTCCTTGTCCAGCAAAGACGTGGCCAACAAAGCCGCGGCTTCGATACTTTCTTGCAGCTCCTTTTCCTGGCGAGCGCTGTGCTTGTACAGCGGGTCATCCCAAGCGCCCGCCCTGATCAGCTGCACGATAAAGCCTCCCTCCGCATCGCCTTCCGGGTACCAGCCTACATCCAGCAGCAGGTCCGCCCCATAGCTGACCTGCCACAGATCTTCTGTCAAGTTGTCCGCTTGTTCGGCAAAGGGTCTTGAAAAATCGATCGAGCAGGCCGCATAGACGATCTGTCTACTCTTCAAAATTTTATCCCTCATGACCTCGCCCCTTCCTGTCCTCAGTATACCATAGAGAGACCTTGACGGCACAAAAAAAGCGTTTCCGCAGAGCTTATCTGCCAGAAACGCTTCTTGCTATTCTGCCTCCAAGGCAAAGCGAGGCTTGGTCTCGCCCTCTATGGTGACATCTTCCAAAAACATCGCTAACGGCCGGACCCAGATGCCCTGCTCGCCGTAGAGCGCCTGGTAGACCACCATCTGCTCCATCGTCTCGGAGTGGGTGGCCTGTGCCAGCACGCGGTAATAGTTGCCTTTATAGTGGCGGTAGAGACCGCCGATCTTAAGCGGCTGCATCTTATTTGCCGCCAGTAGGACGGCTGCCTGGTTTCACGATGGGCAGACCTTCTTTGCACATGGGGCACTCGTCCTCAGTGTAGGTCTCAAATTGCAGCGCGATCAAGGATTTGTACGGCACTTTGAGCTTCAAGGTATTGCCTGCGGTACGGTCAATGATGGAACCAGCCGTTACCACTTCAGCGCCCAAGCCCTGCAAAAGCTCGACCACTTCCTGCGCGGAACCGCCAGTGGTGAGCACGTCTTCGATGACCGCTACTCTCTGGCCCGGCTCAACACGGAAGCCGCGGCGCAGTGTCATCTGGCCGTTTTCCCGCTCAGCGAAAATGCCGGGGACATTCAACGCTCTGGCTACTTCATAAGCCACCAGGATACCGCCGATAGCCGGTCCAACGACCATCTCGATATTGTCGTCTTTAAATTTCTCGGCTAAAGCGCTGCAGACTTTCTCAGCAACATTAGGGAATTTGAGCAGCTGCGAGCATTGGACATAATTGCCGCTGTGCAGTCCAGAGCTCAGACGAAAATGTCCTTCCTGCAATGCGCCTGTTTCTTTTAAGATCTCGATAACTTCCTGTTCAGTCAATGCCATATTAGTTTCCTCCCTTGATTTCTGCTAAAACTTTTAAAGCCGCTTCTCGGACGTTTTCCGCCTTGGTGATGGGTCGTCCGACGACCATATGATCTACACCGATCTTGATGGCGTCCGCCGGGGTGGTGATGCGCTTTTGATCCCCTGTCTGCGCCCAAGCCGGACGAATGCCCGGACAGACCGTGACGAAATCTGCGCCCAAGCGTCCCTTGATGGCCGCTACTTCATGAGGCGAGCAGACCACGCCGTGCAGACCAGCTTCTTTGCAAAGCTCCGCCAAACCCAGCGCTGTGGTCTGGATGTCGTTTTTGAAGCCCACTCGGGCGATGCCCGCTTCATCGAAGCTGGTCAGGATGGTCACCCCGATCAGCGTAGGCAGCGGCAGATTGTCCTGCGCGCAGGTATCCGTTACCGCCTGCATGGTGGTCTTGAGCATTTCGCTGCCGCCGGACGCGTGGACGTTGAACATATCCACGCCCAGCTTGGTGGCCCAGCGGGCAGCCTGTGCCACGGTATTGGGGATATCGTGAAATTTGAGATCCAAAAAGATCTTTTTGTCCTGCTGCTTGAGATAATCGACGATGCTGCCCCGTGAATTGAGGAACAGCTCCAGACCGACTTTATAAAAACTCACTGCGTCGCCCAGCTCGTCCACTAAATGACGCGCCGCTTCCTCTGTGGGAAAGTCCAGCGCAACGATCAATTTATCCTGCATATCATCCGCTCCTTCTGCCATCATCTATTTCCACGCCCGTCCGACCAGCTGACTGACGTCTGTAAAGCCCCGCTCCGCACAGTAGCGTTCGATGCCTTCAGCGATCTTTAACGGCGCCAGCGGATCGACGAAATTGGCGGTGCCGACCGTGATCAGGGACGCCCCGGCCAGCATGTATTCCACTGCATCCTGCCAATTGGTGATGCCGCCCATACCGATCAAGGGAATGTGCACCTTCTGCGCCACCTGCCAGACCATGCGCACGCCCACTGGCTTGACCG
>CABVBB010000240.1 GCA_902496505.1 uncultured Peptococcaceae bacterium | reverse complement strand
CAGAAATTTACCGTTTGAAGAAATGTCTTCTGTATCCTTCTCCAGCTGAAAGAGTTCCTCAAAAAATGCTTCCATGTCATCACCGCCTGCTTAACGTACTCGAAAGGGCTGATAATATTGCAAATCGTTATGTTCAATAGCTTTAGCCAAAGCATTCACTTGATATTGAATGGCGCCTCTAAAGCTCATCTTACCCGTTTCTGATCCTAAATAATTGGTCTGCACTCTTAGCTTTTTCTGATATTCTTTTAAAAACACTTTACTGGCTTGTTTATTAAGGTACACTCCGCCTATTTCATCTGGTTCTGTAAAATCCTCTAGTGTAAATTGGTTTTGATTAAGCAGGCTCATCACTAGGGCATCTACAATAACAGCTCGCCATTCTTCCATCAGATCGCTGGCCAAAGCAGGGTGTCCTTGACGATCCCTATGCATCAATCCAGCATAAGGATGCAGTCCTTTACTGACTACAGCACCATAAACCTCATATCGCAGCAGCGTATAGCCAAAGCTCAACAGAGAATTGAAGGGATCTTTAGGCGGCTGCTTGTTCCTGCCTTTAAAGGCAAATACAGGGTTGATCAACTGTGCTAAGCCCCGAAAATATAATTTAGCGCAACTTCCTTCATAGCCCATAAGCTGAGCAATTTGTGTGGAAGCCTGTATCTTTTTTTGGATGACCTCTAGTTCATGAAGGCATTCCTTAACACTTTCCTTTTGAGGATCACGGTTATAGCGGCGCAGGACAACAATTTGGTTATGCGTTTTGGCCTCAACGATCTTTTTCGAAAAGGCTAAGCAGAATGCTTCATCATCGCCCAAACGAAATTGACAGCGCTGACGCTCGATATTGGTATGCCGTGTCGATTCCAAGCGGCCATAGTATTGACCATTTGCCGCTAAATAGGTGACAGGCAGTCCCCGCTTCAAAAGCTCTCGCTGACAGCTGCTGGTGAGGTTAATATTGCCAATGAGAACCACGCCTTCCAAAATCTCGATCGGTAGTTTGGTCAGCAGCCCTTTGCCGTCATCCATGATGATCTGGTTGTCTTTAAAATAAATTTTACAGTCTGGCTCTGTAACATAGAGAAAGCTCATTTTACTCCCTCCTTTTTTAAATCAATCGATAGCCTCCCATACCCAAGGCTGTTTTGATCCCCATGCCGCTGTATTCTCCAAAAGCCAGCAGCATATTGACCAGCCTGACCAATGGCTCTGGCCCCGCGATATAAAGTGTCACATTTCCTTTAAACGCTGGGATGTTATTCCCTTTGACAGGATAGCGGGTACTTTTCAGCTGATAGTCGCTGATATGCGTGTATTGGATCAGCTGCTCCCGTACATCATCGCCCTCCAGCAAGACTTCTTGGGCAAACGCTTGCCAGCTGCGCCATAGGCTTTTGATCATCCATTCCACGCTGGGGAAAAATTGATATGCCCCCTGCGATTTAAATCCTGTAGGCGTCAGCAGTTCCAACCGCAGTTTGCGCTTAGCAGGTGAATCTACCAGGTACCGGCGGCAAAAGTCCGCCTCTGTCACGACTTGCCCCAGCTCTTTTTCTAATATCTGCAGGGTCGTCTGGTGGTGCAGCGCCTCAAATTGATCGTTCGACGCAAAAATGGCTGTGATCTCTTCAACAGCTTCGGCTCCCAGCAGGTTGATATGCCAATAGGCTTGCTCTCTGCCGGGCAGCACCTCTAAATACTGGCTGATAGGCGTCTCATTACGCATATGAAGATCGGCAATATATTCTGGGCGTGCTTTGTCTGAAAGTATCCCGTAAAGCGCATAGCCCCAATTGCTGTGCAGTTTTTGACCATCTGCTGCAGCAATTTTTAATCGGATCTGCCTCATCATCATGTTTCAGCGCACCTCCAGACGACACTGGCCCATACGGTATAACTTGCCTTGGTATTTAGCCATTTTTTGCATATGCGGCGATATGCCGATCTCGAGGTCTTTATCATGATTACCGAGTGGAAATAATTTTCCCAATATCTGCGCGTTAAACTCCAGCGCGTATTTTGGACCAATAGCTGCCTGATTGATGGTCTTGTTGGCGAAGCCGACGCCGCCGCCCAGCCAAAGGATCAGCGATCGATCGATCATATCACATTGCTCATGGCCTTTGAAGTGCTTATAAAAGTTTTCCTGTTGCCACTGGCTATGCCAGCGTACAGCTTTCAAAAGCTTCTCTATCGTCCAGCCGGTCTGCTTGGCTATGCGTTGATCGATGGTAATAGTGAGTTGAGCTGTACTGCCCGGACGCAGACATTCTCTGGAAATAGGCAGCGGCCGATCTTTGCCAGCAGTACTGCGATCGATCTTTTGCGCCAGCATCAACTGTTCTTTCTTCAGCGGTGCACTGTCACTGACTGCGATCCCACGCATAATACTATTGACAGCATCGCTTGTCCCTGCTTCGCTAAGGTTCAGCGTATTAAGCAAGCTGCTTTCCCAACGGTTGGTTGCAGCAGACATAGCATTTTTATTTATTCTTCCAGCATTTTGATTCCTGCTGACAGATTCCAGCCAAGCTTTGGCCAAATTTTTTCGATCCAGCCCTTTGTCCTCCAGCAGTATCTTGGTCAAAACAGCTGTCCGCAAAGCGCCTTTTACGCTGCTGCCCGGAATATAGGGCTGTCCCTGACCATCTTTGATAAATAACTTCACGTCGCTGAGTCTTTCCCTAACGATATCCTCTCCTGCGCGTCAAGGGTATAATCGGTAAAGTGTCGATACTCATTTTTCCCTATGCCATTATCTCTAAAAAAATTATAGATATTTCTCTTACTATCATCCAGCATAAAACTCTGATAACGTTCCAGAAGCTGCTTTTTATCCAGATAATCCGCAAGCTTGCGAAGATCTAGCATCAGCACCTTATTTTCATCCATCAGATAAAGGTACTCTTTTTTGCTTGCTTGTTCACCAGAGCCGATAAACAAGGGTGATTCGACTGTCAGCACAGCTTGATAGCTATTCAAATGTCCTATCGTTTTCATATATCCACCCCCAGAAACAGCGGCTGTGCATAGCGATAGACTGGATGAGTGCCGCCATTAGACACATCGTAAATATCTCCATCAAACGGCACCGCAAAGCAGGAGCCTGCTGATAAAACGTATAGATTTTTATGTTTTCTCTGCTCTTTAGCATATTGCGGCGAATCCACAAATCCACTGCGTTTAAGCACTTGATATGCTGCACCCTCCAGCGCAGCATCCAGCTCATCCTCGCGGGGCAGCGCGCAGGAAATGGTCATGTACCATTGCCCTTTTGCCAACAAGAATGACCGCAGCGCGGATAGCCCTACACTATTAGAGGATTCATCCAAAAAAATCATGGCATCCACTTCAAATTTGCCTAAACCGCTGTTTTTTTTGCCGCCGACACCAGAAAGCCCCAGTCCTGTGATCAACTGCTCCAGCCATAATACATCCTGTTCATTTTCATACCCCGCTACAAAATAGAGCCCGGCATCGTCAGCAAAATGCCATGTATTGACGTAGTACGGCCGCGGGTTGGCCTGCCCCTTGACACTGACCATGACACGGGCTTGATCATATACACATTCTCTAAATTGTTTATTAGCTTGCTCCGCATCAAAGGCTGCCTGACCGCTTAACGCGCGCAGATAGCTGGGCATTTGCTCTGCTGAGATATATTTCAATTTTTTGTAAGCCTTCTTTTGTACACTGCTGCTCTCTTGCTGCTTAGTTTCTGTTTTCAAAATAGGCTTGGGCAGAAAATACGTTTCACCTTGGTAAGGCATGGTATCCGACAATAATAATTGTTTGTTATGGCAAAGCTGGTAAAACTTATCTAATGCCGCATCTCCGCCCTGCTTCTTAGCTTCAAGGCAAAGCGCCGAAAATAAGGTATCGCTGTGCATAATATAGCCGCTGTCTGCCAATTGGCCTTTGCTGCCGCCAAAGCGTACATCGGTCAAAAAGTGCCATTTAAATACCACATAGTGCATCTAGTTCACACCCTTTACCAGGCATTCCTGCAGCATTGCCGTCTGCTCCGAGGAAATCCGGCCATCTACTGCCTTTACTGTCAAATCGTTAAATTTGACGCGTCCTGAGCCTCTGGTCCCATGTCCGCCCAGATAATCCATCTGCAGCAGCGCCATGGCCTGAGCCAGATTGGTAAAATCTTCTTCCATTTCATTTTCATTATGAACATCATAGACAATACGCAGGTCAAACTTGGCCCCTCTGACCACTCTTTCAATTTGGCGCGGGTTGGCAATAGCGGTCCGCCGATCGATGCCATTTTCAAACTTAACCTCTGTCATGCCCCCAGTTGCAAGGAGCTCTTTTTTATTTTTTAAATAGCAATCTGAAAAGATTAGGCGTGAACGCAAAATATTTTCTTCACCATTTTTGCTTTCACTGCTGCCAAACAAGCGGCGAATAGCCAATTCATCTTCGTTAGCCTCGGGAAGGATAATACTTTGCGCTAGGCTTCTGGCCAGAAGCGTGCGCAGTTTACCTTTCAGGCTGCTGCCAGGAATGATCGGTTCTTTCGTTCTGCTATCTTTGATAACAGGCTTATCGACAGCACCAATTGCTGCAAAAGCATCTGAACCCCCGATATGCATACCCGTCAATACCTCTATAGTCCCTTCGATCAATAATTTGCTGTACA
>CABVBB010000239.1 GCA_902496505.1 uncultured Peptococcaceae bacterium | reverse complement strand
AGAATGAGTGCAAGTATACGTTTGGATCGCAACATCATCATCAAATTGGCGCTGACCTTTGGCATGCCTATCATGATCTGGCTGATCCCCACCAATGAAGTGTTTACTTCCCCAATGCGGACAGCTATCGCGGCCACAGCAGGATTATTGATTTGGTCAGCATGTGAATTGACAGACCTCGCGGTACCGTCTATATTGTGGTCAGCTATTTTAATATTTTCTAAAGCGGTACCGGCTGCGACCGTATTTTCGTCATATCTATCCATGACCTTCTACGGCGCGATCAGCATGATGATCTTTGCCAGTGTTATGGCGCGCATCGGCGTGCTGAAACGTTTGGCTTACTGGATCGCCGAGAAGGCCGGCGGTACTTTTGGCAAGCTGACTTTTGGCGTTTTCTTCGCAGTCTTTGGCATCGCCATTGCTACCTTTACCGGCGGCGTTATTGTAGCGGCGGCGTTCTGCTACGGCATTTGCGAAGCCTTAGGCATCGTGGGCAAAAAAGAAGGCGCGATCATCACTATGGCCGGTATTTTAGGTATCGGCACGGTGCGTATGTTTTGGACATACCCCATCACCATCGGCGCTATGCAGACAGCCGTGCAAGCTGTTGACCCCAGCTTCACCTTGACCTTTTTAACGATGTTAAAGTACAACTGGCCGTGCTTATTCTTCTGTCTGCTCGTCATCCTTGCTATGCTGATCGTCAGCAAGACACTGAATGAGCAAATGTTAGGCGGCAAAGACTATTTCCACGATGAATTGCAAAAAATGGGCAAGATGAGCCGAGACGAAAAAATCGGCGTTGTCTGCTTAGTCTTATTGCTCCTCTGGATCGTGACCAATCCGCTGCACGGTTATGACATGATGTTTGGCTTCTGTTTCTTCTCGATGGCGCTCTTCATTCCGGGCATCAGCGTCGGCAGCAAAGAGGATTTCAAAGGTTTCCCCTTAGGCACACTGCTCTTTGTCATTGCCTGCATGAGCATCGGCGGCGTCTGCCAAAGCGTCGGCCTGGTCGCCGTGATGACCAACTTCTTAGGGCCGGTACTGTCAAGCCTCGGATCAGTTTGGGCACTATTCATGGTGCTGTTCTTCGCTATGGTCGGCAATATCTGCATGACGCCTATGGCGCTCTTAGCCGGTTTCTCCGCTATGCTTTACGATCTCTTTGGCGCTATCGGCATCAATCCTATGGCAGCGTTGTTCTGCCTGAATTACGGCTGCGACCTGGTCTTCCTGCCGTATGAATATACTACCCCCTTGCTCTTTATGGCCTTCGGCTGTATGTCTACAGGTCAATTCTTCAAGTGGAACGTGCTGAAGAATGTGCTCTTTTTCCTCTTTTTTGGCCTCATCATCCTGCCCTATTGGTTTTTAGTGGGGTTGATCTAATAGTTTTGCTCCTTTGCCGGACTTCTGTGCTGCTGTCCGGCGAAGGAGATATTGTCCTTTTAAGGAGGAATTCTTATGGCCAGTGCTCTGCAAAAGATCGGCGCTGCTCGAGTCAAGTGGATCATTACAGTAACGATCCCTATCGTTTTGCTGCTTATCCCACAGACCACGTTTTATGCGTATCCTGTCAAATGTTTCTTTGCTATCACAGTCTTTTCTATTCTATTGGCCGCTTTTGAGCTGGTGCCGTCAGCATTGATCGGTCTGCTCCTCACAGGGATGTATTTGGCGTTCAACGTCGCCCCCGTTAATATCATCATGTCACCGTGGCTGGGCACGACGCTCTATATGGTCTTAGGCGGCTATGCGTTAGCAGGCATCTTGGACAAAAGCGGCATCCTCAAACGCATTTCGTATGTCTTGATGTCTAAGGTCGGCTCCAACTACATGGTGATCTTATTCGCCTTATTTTTCACTGGTGTGATCTTAACCATCCTGACCTTTGGACGGGGCTACATTATTTTAGCAGCATTATGTTTAGGCTTATGCCGGAGCCTGGATCTTTTGAACACCAGAGCCTCCGTCGGAATCTGCTGGGCGTGCATGCTGGGGGCGATCTCCGCCAAGACCTTCGTTTATTGTGTCAGTATGTATGCAGTCATTGTCGGCGCGGCCAACGGTATTTTAGATGGCTTCAATGTGACCTTTTTTCAGGCTATCGGGCATAATTGGCCGATGATGCTGGTTTCCATGTTCATTCTCTTCGTCATCGGCAAATGGTACAATGCCGAAGGTGCTCTGGAAGGCCGTGCGTATTTTATCCAAAAACGGCAGGCCCTGGGGCCAATGACCAGCAAAGAAAAATCTGCCGCAGTGGTATTGCTCATCGTTTTTACGCTGCTGTGCACAGAAAGCCTTCATGGGATCAGCAATGCTGTCGTCTTTATGCTGGTGCCTTGGCTGGCTATGCTGCCCATTTTCGGCCATGATGCCAAGGAAGTGCTGGGATCCATCAATTTTGGGATCATGTTTTTCATCGCCGGCTGTTTATCGATCGGCACAGTGGCTGCCTCCTTGGGCTTTGGCGATCTGCTGACGACCGTATTCACACCGATCATCGCCAACAGCGGCAATAATCCTTTCGTGATCTTCGGCGGCATCTTTGCCATCGTCTTCTTCTTAAACTTCCTCATGACACCTATGGCCATCTGGGGCTTATTCACTGCACCGGCTATGCAGATCGCGCTGGATCTGGGCATGAATGTCCGCCCGTTCGTGTATGCGCTGGGACACTGCGCTGAGGCAGTGATCATGCCTTACGAATATACGCCGTATCTCATCGTCTACTCCTTCGGCATGATCAGCATGCAAGATTTTATCAAGACCAGCTGTGTGCGCTGCGCCCTTTACTTAGCCGGTTTCTTGCTGCTGCTCATCCCCTATTGGATGCTCATCGGATTATTGTAACCCCATACTCTATCTCAAGCAGTTTAAGGAGGTTTTTTCAATGAGTCAGGAATTCGCCAACAAAATTTTGGTTCTTGGTGTGGATGGCTTAGATCCGCGTTTGTCCAAAAAATTGATGGATGAAGGCAGAATGCCCAATTTGCAAAGGCTTTATGAAAACGGTGCCTGCCGGGAGGATATGGTGCTGCAAGGCAATATGCCCACCATTACACCGCCCATGTGGACGACATTGGCTACCGGTGCCTGTGCCAATACCCACGGCATCACTTGCTATTGGGGGCAGCACCCCACCCGTCCCGATCTTTTGGTCTACAATTTCAGCTCCACACGCTGCAAAGCGGAACAAGTGTGGAACTGCTTCGTAGAAGCGGGCAAAAAAACGCTCATCTGGCATTGGCCGGGCTCCAGCTGGCCGCCAACTATGGACAGTCCTGATCTCTTGGTCGTAGACGGCACTCAGCCGGGCAATGTCAATGTCGGCGTGGCCAAAGTAGATCCCGAAAAATTTGCTGTCGCTTCTACCAGCATTCAGGAAGTACTCTTTCAACCCAGTGTTATCGTCAAAAACGGTGCGGGCTGCGTTTTAGAAGATATTGCTGATGAAATCGCTCATTCTCCAGCCAATGTGGTCGGTGATCTAGCCAAACGTGCTGAATCCATCGAGAAGAACGGCGGCATGCTGAACTTGATGACCGCCTATGAAGATGGAGAAGGCGCTATCGAAACAGCAGCTGTCGATGTGTCCAATTCCCCTCTGCACCCTGCCAGCGGCTGGCAGATCCCTGTAGCAGACGGCGCCCTGGAATTCACCATCGTGCTCAATAAAGGCTTGACTAGACGGATGGCCTTGGTATTGCCCAATGAGGACGGCGTTTATCAAACCATCAAGATCTACAAGAACAAAAAATCCCCTCAGCCTCTTGCGGTACTGGAAGAGGTCAACAAGCCGGTTTATGTTTTAGATGAGCTTCCCATCGGCGATACGGTCAAGACCGTCTACCGGATGTTCCAGTGTATGGAGATCAGCGCCAGCCATGTCGGGCTATATGTTGGTGCAGCGCTGGATATTGCTAACTCAGAAATGTTTTCGCCGCAGTCGCTATATGACGATGTCATCAAAAATGTGGGCTATGTCCCAGCTGTGGCAGCCGTCAATGCCAAACAGCCAGAGTATGTCAGCCAGCTCATCATTCCCACGTGGCAAGTATACAATAAATGGCAGGCAGATGCTATCAATCATATCATTGATCATTACGGGATCGAAGTCGTTTTTTCCCACTTGCATAATCTGGATACCTTTGGCCACCGGTTTATGGCGTATGGCACGGAGCACGAAGATCTGGAATTAGGCGCAGAGCCAACGTTTTTCCGAGACGCCTATTATCAATGCTACGAAGATACTGATTTGTATTTTGGTTATTTCATGCATTACTTGGACGAAGGCTGGACCATCTTCATTGTTTCCGACCACGGCCTGCTGCTGTCAGAAAATCGCCCCACCCTGTTAGGCGATCCATTCGGCGTCAATGTTTCCGTTATGGAAGAACTAGGCTACACCGTTTTGAAGCGTGATGAAAACGGCCAACCGCTCAAAGCAATCGATTGGGACAAAACAACAGCCTTAGCGCCGCGAGGCAATATGATCTATCTCAATTTAAAAGGCCGCAGCCAATATGGCATCGTCGATCCGCAAGATCGATATGCGCTGGAAGAAAAGATCATCGACGATCTCTATAATTATCGGGATAAATACGGTAAGCGGATCGTTTCCATCGCCATGCGCAATAAAGAAGCCGCCGTCATCGGCATGAGCGGCGAGG
>CABVBB010000238.1 GCA_902496505.1 uncultured Peptococcaceae bacterium | reverse complement strand
CCTTTTAAAAAACGAACCCGCAAAGTCCGTGATCATTAGACTTTGCGGGTTTGATAATGGCTCTACAGCCGCACATATTCTTCCTTTTCAAAGCAGGTGTTTTTGAAAAGGGCCATAGCGTCGGGCCAGGTGGTATCTTGGCGCGTCATGAGGCAGACGTGCAGGGTGAGGCGTTCTTTGAGGGGGATGACGTTGAGCAAGCTGGCGTAGGCGCGCCATTCGGAGTAGTCGCTGAGGAAGTCAAAGCTGATGCGCTCACCTAGGAGCAGATTGACTTTGTACTGGATGGGATTGGCGATCATTTGGTAATCGGCGATGGGGCTGATCTCATTGAGGATATGGGCGATGGATGCGATATCTTCAAAGGCGGTTTCGCGAAACAGGCAGGGGTAGGCTGTGGCTGTTTTGAGGGATACGCGCTTATAATCATGGATCGCGACGGATTTGGGCACTAGGCAGTGCAGTGAGGCAATGGGGCCCAAGGCGATATATTCCAGTGCGCTTTGCTCGGCAGTTGGTTGGGAATTGTCCGAGAAAAATGTGCCTTCATATTCTGGGGCAACAGAAAAATAGCTGTCGATCTCACCGGTCTGTATTTTCTGCTTCAACTGAGCGATGGGCTCGATCTTGACTGTTAGGCTCAATTCATTATCTGCTTCGGAGAGTTCTTTGATCAAGGGCAGCGCAAAATAATCGGACGCTTCTTGGGTGATATGGATGCAGACTTGCTTTTTGACTTTATCTTTATTCAAGCGAATGCTGTCCACTTCGTCAAAAAACTGATTGGCACAGGCCAAGAGCCTGAGGCCTTCTTCTGTTAGGGCAACGCCTTGATTGGAGCGGATCAGCACGGCAAAACCCAGCTCCTTTTCTAAGGTCTTGATCGAGGAGCTCAGCGCCTGGGGCGTGATGTTCAAATAAATGCTCGCTGCTGATATGGAGCCCACACGGGCAACTTCTTTTAAATAGTTCAATTGTTCTTGTCTCAGAATAGACCGCCTCCTGTCAATAACTGTTCTGCTGCAATTGCAGTCTTGTTCTGCCTAGTAATAGGCATAAGCCCCCGACACGCGGTCGGGGGCTTCTATATTGTATACTAGAGCAGTATCAAGCCGATAGGGATCATAAAAACAGCCAGAGCGATCAGCCAGAGCGCCATCATGATCACGCCCTGCATAATGGAACTTTTGGAGGTCGTGAGCTCACAGCCAAAGATCATGGCCGCGGATACAGAGGCTGCCGGCAGCAGATAGCCGGTCACTAAGCCTGTCCACAAGACGGTACAAATGGCCAGTGGTCCGTTGATGGGCATGCCTTGGCCTGCCATCATGGTCACGACGGAAGCCATAGTGAAAATAACGACCACATTATTGCCGATATTGGTCAGAAGCAGTGTCACCAAAGCCAAGAACAGCAGGAACCAATAGCTGCCCAAACCGCTCATGATCGGGGTGACATAGCGGATGATGAAACCTGCAATGCCAGTATCAGCATCGGTCAAGAGGCTGGAAATGACCATGGCCATGGCATAGAGAAAGACGAAATCCCACTGCATGCCGGCGGCTGCTTTTTTGAGATCGAGCAGCGGCTGACCCTGGATGCGGATAACGATCATCAGGGCCAAAGTGATCGCGGCTACACCATAAATGCCGATATTGTTTAGAAGCTGGGCAAATGCGCCGCCTTTGGCTGATCCCAGCACCCCGACAAAAACGATGCCTGCTACGAATAAGACAACGATCTTGAGCAGCGCGCTTTGAAACGGCGTCAAGGGTTCTTGCAGCTTTTCTTCGTATTCGGTAAAATCGGCGTTTCGCAAGGGTTCAATATTGCAGCGCAATACCTTGATCATCAGCAGATACCATATGATCAAAAAGACGATCGAGGCGATGGCAAAGATCAGATACCGATTGGTATCGACCACGATGCCGCTGGCGGCTGCCGTGCCAAAGATCATGAGCGGCATGCCTTTAAAGGGCAGCAATAGATTGGCCAAACCCGTGCACATGAACATCCCGGCCAAAAACATGGGGATGAAACGATCGCCTTTTTGATAGCCCAGCTTTTTAAACATATCGACAAATAACTGCATCATGAAGATCCCGACGACTAACGCATTGACGAAGATACATAAAACAAAGGTGCCGATATAGATGACGCCGATCATGACCAACGGTTTGCCCCGCATGAATTTGATGGAGACCAGCTTCATCCCCAGCCATTCCGACAAACCGCTTTGCGTCAGCGGCGCAAACATCAAAAAACTCAGCAGGATCACGATCAAATTGGCCTGACCAAAGGACGCTTCAAAGACGGTGGAAGTCATGCCATAGTCTGTGACGCCCAAGGCCGCCATGCCCAACAAGCTGGGCCACGCCAGGTCACAGAACGACCAGCCCCAGACCAGACCAAGGAAGATGCCTAAGATCTGCATACCATACGCTGTAATAGGCGCTGGTGCAGGAAGAAAGCGAAAACAAAACATGAATAGAACGACGATTGCAGCATGCAGCCAATAGATCGATCTTTTCTGCGCCTTTTCGTCCATTACTCTGCCTCCTTTTAGCGTTATCAACTAGGATGGCAGGCCGATCGGCCTGCCGTCCCTTTTTGACTTCTCTTATCCTTCTAAAATCTGATAAGCGGGAGCGCCTTCACATTGCGCAGGCATTCTGACGCCTAAAAGCAAAGCAACTGTTGGGGCCACGTCCACTTCGCGGATATAGCGGGTGGTGCGGTAATTTTTCTTGATGCCAGGGCCTGCGGCCATGAAGATCGGCGAAACACTGGTGCCCTCGAGCCCCCAGGTGGTGGAGATGGAATCGCCGTGGTCGAAGTTGTAGCCTTCAGCCAGGAAGTAGATGATATCGCCGCATTCTGGGCCGCTCATGCCGAGCACTGCGGCATCTTTGTTGCGCAGGGCCAAGGCCACGATGCGCCGGCCGGTCTCTTTATCTTTGTAGCCGTACAGGGCAGTGATGATCTCTTCTTCGGTCTCGTATTGATCTTGTGGCTCAACGATACCTTGGGGATCGCGGCCTTTGATGTTCAGATAGATATGGTTGCAGCGGATAGCCACGGCTTTGGTCTTGCTCCAATCGACTTCATGCAGGTCGTTGCCGTCTTCATCCTGTTTGAGCGCGGTAAAGCCGAGCTCTTGCATGACGCGGGCATTGATGCCGGAGGATTCGGAGAGCATCGGCACTTCGTGCGCTGGGGAGACCAGAGCATGGTCGGATACGATGAGCATCGTCCAGCCCTTGTCCAAAAGGTGCAGGAATTTGCCGATATAACGGTCGGTCTGTTCGTAAACTTCGGTGTAAAGCTGGAAGTATTTTTCCGCAGAGAGCTCGTTGTGGCCCTTGCCCAAATGCTTGGCAATAACATGGCCCTGGGCGTCGATATTGTGGAAGTGTGAGAAGACGACATCGTAGTTTTCCTGCTCGATCAAATAATTGATGGCGGCAGACTGCCAGTTCATGTTCTGCTCCCAAGCGCCGCCGGTGCATTCGCGGATGAACTGTTCATCGCCTGCGCCCAGCATAGACGACGTCGTCGGCAGGCCCACGTTCGCCAAAACATCAGCATACAAGCTCTTCGGATGCCACAGACCATTGTTGTCGGGGCTGGGATCGATGGCACTGCCGACCCACATTTTCAGAGATTCGCCATTCTCAGCCATTTGCAGGATCTTGACATCCCGTACGCAGGCCAGCTTATTGTCGCGTACGATCAATTCATCGGCATAATGGGCTTTGTACACGCCTTTGTAGAGAACATCCAGCGGCTCAGCGTCTTTCTTGGATTTATACACGGCGACATGATCGTAGATGCCCTCTTCGTTTTTGAGGATCAGACAGACGCGGCGAACCAAACCTTTGCTCTGCAGCCAAACGAATTCTTTGGCACCTTCTGGTACGTCGAAGCTCCAGCCGCTGGCTTCTTTGATCGCGGAAAGCTGCACATCATATGGGGCATCGGTCAGCACGCTCTCACCCTCGATCTTTTCCAAGATGACGCGGGTATTGGCTTCGGTACTGAAGGTCAATGCGCCCAGATCGGCATATTCTTTTTCTGGCTCCAGATTGTCGATCACGCAGGGGATATGACCGGTGAGGGCACCTTTTTCTCTAAACAGCGTGTCCGTGATCTTGACATCGGCGCGCACGATATACTCGCTTTCGCGGGTCATCTGGGTGGTATTGACGACGGACGGCTGGGTACCATCCACCACGTGCAGCAAGGGGCTGTCAGAGCTTGGTGGCCAAGAGCTGCCCGGCCAATGGAAGACCAATGTCTTAAGTCCTGCTTCGACCGTTACATTCCAGAGCTGCTCTGCTTTGCACAAGCGAGAGTCCAAATTGTAGGTGATGGCATCGATCCGTCCTGGATAATTGCGCCAGAAGCAGGTGATGCCGTGGGTCATAGGATAAGCACCCGTTGCCAGCGTGGTCCACATCGGCGGGGTGATGGTGGGCATGGCGCCCAGCATCATCAAGTCCTCTCTAGCAGCACCTTGTTCCAGAAACTTCTTAGTATTTGGCATACGGCCTTCTTCAACGAACCGTTTGGTCAGACGGGGATCCATCCCATCAATTCCTAATACTAAAACTTTTTTTGCTTTGCCTTCTCCAATCATTACGCATACCTCCTAAAATAGTTGACCATAAGCAGCACCGACTTCTTCATCG
>CABVBB010000237.1 GCA_902496505.1 uncultured Peptococcaceae bacterium | reverse complement strand
CATCCGCTTCTTCATGACCTTTGGCCAGAGCTACCTGACCCATCTCAAATGCTTAGAAAACGTCGGCATGACCTCCATCGAGCCTATCATGTTCGAAGGTCGCGAGATCATCCCGCTGCAATTTTTAAAAGCGGTGCTGCCTGATCCGGCCAGCCTCGGTCCCCGCACCGTCGGCAAGACCAATATCGGCTGCATCTTCCAGGGCGTCAAAGACGGCCAGCCTAAGACCTACTATGTCTACAATGTCTGCGACCATCAGGAATGCTACCGCGAAGTCGGCTCTCAAGCCGTCTCCTACACCACCGGCGTACCTGCTATGATCGGCGCCATGATGATCATGACCGGCCAGTGGAACACGCCCGGCGTGCACAACATCGAAGAATTCGATCCCGATCCATTTATGGATGCACTGAACAAATACGGTCTGCCCTGGATCGAAAACTTTGATCCGGAGCTGGTCGACTAATGGGGCTGTTTGAACATCTGAGTGAGCTGCCTAGTCCCTGCTATGTGGTGGACGAAAAGCTGCTCCGTCAAAACCTCACCCTGCTCAAAAGCATTCAGGACCGCACTGGCTGCCGCATCCTTCTGGCGCAGAAAGCCTTTTCCATGTACAGCCTCTATCCGCTCATCGGCGAGTATCTCTGCGGCACTACGGCCAGCTCGCTGCACGAAGCGCGCTTAGGCTATGAAGAAATGGGCGGCGAGACGCATATCTTTTCCGCCGCTTACCGCGATGATGAAATGGCGGACATCCTCGCCATCTGCGACCATATCGTCTTCAATTCCTTCAGCCAGTGGCTGCATTTCAAACCGCAGATCGAGGCCTCCGGCAAGCCCATTTCCTGCGGTATCCGCATCAATCCCGGCTGCTCTACCCAAGATCACGCCATCTACGATCCCTGCTCACCAGGCAGCCGTCTGGGCGTCACCTTGGCGAATTTTGAACCCGAAGCCCTTGCAGGCATTGAAGGACTCCATTTCCACACCCTCTGCGAGCAGAATGCCGACGCCTTGCTCACCACACTCCAAGCTGTGGAAGACCAATTCGGCCCCTACCTGCACCAGATGAAATGGCTCAACTTCGGCGGCGGCCATCATATCACCCGCCCCGATTACGATGTCGAAGCCTTAGTCCAGGCCATCGATCATATACAGACCACCTACGGCGTCCAAGTCTACCTGGAGCCCGGCGAAGCAGTGGCTCTAAATACCGGCTTTCTGGTCTGCACTGTGCTGGATATCGTGCACAACGGCATGGATATCGCTATTTTGGACACCTCTGCCGAATGCCATATGCCCGATGTGCTGGAGATGCCCTACCGGCCCCACATCATCGGCTCCGCTGAAGCCGGCGTCCTCGCCTGTACCTACCGCCTCGGCGGCCCGACCTGCCTGGCCGGCGACATCATCGGCGATTACAGCTTCGAAGGCCCGCTTGCTGTCGGCGACCGGCTGATCTTCACCGATATGGCCCACTACAGCATGGTCAAAAACAATACCTTCAACGGCATCAACCTGCCCGCCATCGTCCGCTACAACGACGAAGAAGGCGTAGTCGTCGTCAAACGCTTTGGCTACGATGATTTCAAAGGACGGCTGTCCTGAAAAAAATGCCAGCAGCAAAAAGGACCCCCACACTAGCTCTGTGGGGGTCCTTTTTTGCCATTTGCAGCCATAACTATCGTTCATACACTGTATTATTTCAGAAAGGGGCATTCGAATGACCACTTACGGATACATCCGCGTCAGCAGCCGTGACCAAAACGAAGACCGCCAGCTCATTGCCATGCACAACTACGGTATCGACGACAAACACATCATCCTAGACAAACAATCCGGCAAAGATTTCAACCGCCCCGGCTACCAAAAGCTGCTGCGCAGACTGCGCCCCGGCGACTGCCTGGTCTTTCAGAGCATCGACCGCATGGGCCGCAATTATGATGACATCTTGGAACAATGGCGCATCATCACCCGCGAAAAGCACTCAGACATCGTCATTTTGGACATGCCGCTGTTAGATACCCGCGTCCGTGACCGCGACTTCACCGGCACTTTTTTGGCTGATCTGGTGCTCTCCATCCTCTCCTTCGTCGCGCAGACCGAGCGCGAATTCATCAGCCGCCGCCAAGCCGAAGGCATCGCCGCTGCCAAAGCCCGCGGCGTGCGTTTTGGCCGTCCGCCCAAGGCGCGGCCAGATAACTATGCCGAGATCAAACAAGCTTGGCAGCAGAAACGCCTCTCCGCCCGCCGGGCAGCCCAAGCGCTGGGCATCACCCACAATACGTTCCTGCGCTGGGTGCAGGAAGATCAGGCGCTCACTTGACCATTTACTCCACCTTCGTCTGCACCTGATCGACAAGTTCCAGCGTCTCTGACTCACCACCGCTAGTGAAGGTCACCGTATAGTGCGGCGTCTCCGTGAGCGCCGTCTCAGTCGTCCACTGCTGCGGGCCGGCGGTAAGCACCCACGCCGTCTCCGCTGACAACGCTTCCAGCGTCACGCTCATGCTGGCCTTCATGCCCGAATAAGGCCCCTCTATGGTCACTGTGATGGGCTCTCCCGGCGTGAAAGCCTGAGGATCGCTCAACCGGCAGCTCAGCATATACTGCACCGCATGGTCATAATATGGGCTTCCCTCTGACGTCATCTCTGCATTGTACGCCTGCTGACCGACGAATACATCATACCGCTCGCTGACAGCGCGAAAACTGTTCGCCTCCGCCCCATTGACATCCTCCCAAAAAAGCTGGCGCAGCTTTTCCACATTGCCCGGCTGCACATCAGTATAGACCGCCGCCTGCGCCTCGCTGTACTTGCTGATCGACCGCACTGGGACCAAAGCATAGATCAGCAGATTCTTCGCCGTGAACGGATAGCAAAAATACGTATCCGCTGCTGCTTCGCCATATTGCGCCAGCATTTCTTCCACCACTGGCGGCTTGTCCTCGCCGGCCCAATAATACTGCGGCGCCCAACCCGCTCTCTCCACCGCTTCCCGGCCGCCCGGCACTTCAGCACAGTCCCAGATCATCAATAGATCGCCCGCATTTGTCTGCAGCACCGTCACCGGCAAGCCCTCCTTGGTCTGCCACTGCTCCTGCCCCCGAATATCCACCTTCTCCGTACGCGCCAAAAGCGCCAATTCCTCCACCGTCACCGTCTCCTGCGACTGGATCTTGGCCGCCGCATCCATCTGGTCCTCTCCGCAGCCGCCTGCTAATAAACTGACGAGCAGCAGACTCGCTATGAGCATCCCTCTTTTTTTACCCATCATCATCCCCCATTTCTCCATTGGTCTTACCCATTATTATACCGCAAACCCGCCCCAGCCGCACCCTCTTTCTTACACATCCCGCCAAACGACCGTTCCCAAAATCACTGCACACGAAAACCCCCGCTGCCAGTTGAGACAGCGGGGGTTCTCCTGCCCTTTTTTAGAAAATGATGTTCATCCAAACCAGGCCAAAGACCATGCAGAAGACGAACAAGATCGGAATAGCCATCAGCGCGTATTTGCTCATATCACTGCTCTTGACCAGCTGGGAGTAGGAGAAGGCGATGCCCGTTACAGGCGAAGCACCTGGGGTAGCCAGCGCCATCTGGGTGGACATGAACAGCAGCAGGACCAGACCGATCGGATTCATACCGACCTGACCAGCGAAATTGACCAGCACTGGCATGATGATGATCGTCAAGATCAAGTTGTTGGCCACATTGGTCACGATAGTTCCAAAAAGCATCGCCAGCACCACAAAGATCAGCGGCTGGAAATGCGTCATCGGCTGCAGCATACTGCCCAAAGTCGCACCCACACCCGTATCCGCATTGGTCAGGTAAACAGAGATCGCCATAATGTAGGCTGTCAGCAGGATCGGATCCCAAGCCATCCCCTTTGCGGCCATCAGGTTGAATTTCAATAACGGCTTGCCTTGGGCATCCTTGACCAGCATCATCACGCCAGTAAAGATGACTGCAATGCCAAAGAAGGTCAGACTGCCCAAGAATTTGGAGATCAGCCACGTTTTCGGCAGGACGGAAGAACAGATCATGACGACGACAAAGGCAATAAAAAATCCGCTGACGATTTTTTGATCACGGGTCATCTTTTTCTTTTCGCCCAGCATTTCTTCAGTCAAATTTGCCAACGGCGAAACATCAACGCGAAAGACAAAACGCATGATCAACAGATAAACGAGGTTCATCACCAGGCCCACAGGAATAATGAAAAGCATATATTTATCCACGGGCAACGCACTCTGGAACATTCCTTGATAAGCAGCCGTAAAAGTCAGTCCTGTGCCGATGAAGGGGAAAAGGATCTGGCCATTCATCAAAGCGTAAGCCAACCCCAGCATCAACGTCGTCGGCAGCTTGGAATACGGTTTGATGCCGACATTTTTGCACAGATCAACCAAGAAGGAACCAAAGATGATCATGACCAGCAGAACGTTGATAAAAGAACAGATATATGCGCCGGTCAACAAGATGAAGATTGCTACCCACGGACGCCCTAGGGATAGTTTATTAGTCAAAAAAGCATTCGCCACATATTCCGTAATGCGCAGTTCACTCAGTACCGCCATCATCGGGAATAAAGCGAACAAAGCTGCAACGACCGGATTACCAAAGCTGGCATAGAGCAGATTGGTCATGCCGATGGATAAACCCAGTCCTACCAGTGCCATGAA
>CABVBB010000236.1 GCA_902496505.1 uncultured Peptococcaceae bacterium | reverse complement strand
CGTCGTGATTTTTACTTCTGAAAAAATGGGATTCTTCTTCCTCTTCTGGCTCGTCTTCAGCTTCTAGGAGTGTGATCCGCAGCTTGGATATCCGTCGGCCGCTGATCTCAGTGACCACTGCATCCAATCGGCCTAAGACGATATGATCGCCCACTTGGGGGATCCCGCCCAAGTTTTCAAAGATCAAGCCGCCGACAGTCTCAGATTCACTTTCCTCGCTGTCGATTTCAATATCCAAAACATCCTCCAGATCATCGACTAATGTACGGGCATCTACCTGATAGGTGCCGTCATCGTTGGCCACGATCAGTTCTTCTTCCACATCGTATTCATCCTGAATATCGCCGATGATCTCTTCGATCAGATCCTCGATGGTGATCAGCCCTGCTGAACCGCCATATTCATCCAAAATGATTGCCATATGCACTTTCTTCTGTCTCAACTCAGTCAGAAGATCGTTGACCTTTTTATTTTCCGGGATATAATAAGCCGGCCGGATCAGATCCTTGACCTTCCATTCATCAAAATCCCGTTCGATGTTTTTCAGGATATCCTTGGCGTAGAGGATGCCGACGATATTGTCGATGCTGTTTTCATACGCTGGAATACGCGAATGCCCTGCATCGATGATCAGATCGATAACTGCATTGACGCTTTCTTCAACGTTGACAGCCACCATATCGATACGTGGTACCATGATCTCTTTGACAATGGTTTCATCAAACTCAAATATGCTGTTGATCATTTCCGTTTCAGTTTCATCCAGGAAGCCTTCCTCTTGACCGGCATTGACCAAAAGTTTCAGCTCACTTTCAGTGATCAGCGGGTCCTCTTCGTCACCTTTGCTCAACTTGATCACGAAATCAGAGATCCAGGTCAGTAAAGCAACGACCGGCCATAAGAGCGTCATCAAAACTCTCAAAACTGACGCGATCTTTAACGACCAAAACGTCGCTTTATTGGCCGCCAGATTCTTAGGCACGACCTCACCGCAGACCAAGATCAAAAGCGTCATCAGCCCTGTTGCGATACCAACACCGGCATCGCCCCAAGTATCCATGGCGAGCTTGGTCGCTAAGGAAGAAGCGCCGATATTGACGATATTATTGCCGACCAAAAGCGTAGAGATCAGTTTGTTCTGCTGATCTAAAAGCGCCAAGACCAGCTTGGCTTTTTTATTGCCTTCTTCTGCGATATCCATCATTCTGACTTTATTCACTGAAAGAACAGCCGTCTCTGCCGATGAAAAAAATGCTGATAATAAAACTAATACTCCTAGAACGACCAACAGCATTATACTGTCCGTATCCAAAAAACCATCCCCCAATTTTGTTAAATTGATTCCGTCTTCTATGACATAATTTATCTTATTTTAACGACTAGCCCCAATAACTGTCAAGAGCTCTTCTTCTCTCTGGCGCATTTCTTTCTTTTCATCATCCTCCATATGGTCGTAGCCAGCCAGATGCAATAGGCCGTGTACTAAGAGATACATGACCTCCCGCTCCAGCGAGTGGCCGTATTCCTCGGCCTGCTCAGCGGCACGCTCCAATGATATTACGATGTCCCCCAACAGGATCTCTTCTTCATCGTCGATTGCTTCATCGGCTTCATACATGGGGAAGGAAAGCACATCGGTGGCGCTGTCCTTGTCCCGATAAGTCTTGTTCATTTCCCTGATTTGTTCGTTATCCACAAACATCAGGCCGATCTCTGCTTTAGGGTCGATCTCTTCTTCCCGTAAACATATTTCTGCGACCTGCTCGATTTTTCCTGTCCAATCCTCTGGAATAACTATTTTTTCTTGTTCATCTGTGATGACGACTGCCATTTATTTCACCTTTTTTCCTTGTTTTTGCTTGAGCATCGCCGCTTGGTCAGGGTATTCGATGCGTTTATGATACACGCCGTTGATGACGCGGACAAAAGCACTGGCGATCTTGTCCAGATCCTTAAAGGTCAGATCGCATTCGTCGAACTGACCGTCATTGAGCTTGCCTTTGATCAGCGAACGGATGAACCCTTCTATCTGACCGGGCGTAGCATTTTTCATTGAACGGACCGCTGCTTCTACCGTATCCGCCATCATCAGGATGGCCGCTTCTTTGGTCTGCGGCTTGCTCTGGTCGTAGCGGAAATCCTCTTCGCGGATATCCTCGCCGCTCTCCTTGGCTTTGTGGTAAAAATAGCTGACTAGTGTATCGCCATGATGCTGCGCGATCATATCCACGATGACCTTGGGCATCTTCGCCTCCTGCGCCATTTCCACGCCATCCTTGACGTGCGAGGTGAGGATCAAGGTACTGAGGGTAGGAGATATCTTATCATGGGGATTCTCTTCGGAAAATTGATTCTCAGAGAAGAAGTAGGGCCGCTTTGTCTTGCCGATATCATGATAATACGCGCCGACCCGCACCGTCAAACCGTTGGCACCGATGGCTTCAGCCGCTGATTCGCCCAGATTGCCCACCATGATGCTATGGTGATAGGTGCCTGGGGCCTCCAAAAGCAGCTTCTTCAAAAGCGGCAGATTGGGATTCGCCAATTCCAGCAGCTTAATGGAAGTCGTGATGCCAAACATATTTTCCAAAAACGGCAGTATCCCCAGTGTCAAAATAGAGGAAAACAAACCGTTGAAAACGCCGAAGATCACGCCTGTCACGACCACATTCCATGGCTGATTATTGAGCAACCCCATAGAAATGATGGCCACGGTGTTGGCCATGCCGATCAAAAGCGCTGTCTTGGAGAGATCGGAGCGCTGAGTCAAATGGGAGACCCCTACTACACCGACCATACCGCTGACTAAGGCCACGATCATAAAGGGAATGCCGCCAGTATAAAGGCCGACGAATGCTGCAAAGAAAATATTGACCATGATGGCCAGCTTAGCATCTAAAAGTACCGCGATGAGCATTGTCCCCATGGCCACAGGGATCAGATACCCCACTTGCTCAGCCTGTGCTGTCACCGGACTCAGTGTGATAGACAAAATCAGCTTATACGTCAGGATGGTCACGAAGACCAGGAGCATCAAGAGTACCAGCTGGCGCTCATCCCGATAGACCTCTTTGGCAAAATTGAGCAGATATAAGCGGGCAATGTAGATCAAAAGCCCGATCAGAATAGCCAGCCCCAAAATGATGATCTCCGGTGAAGTATCATTGGTATAGCCTAATTGACTGAGATCAGCCATCTGGCTCTCGGTGATGATCTCACCTTTGCCGATGATCAGCTGTCCCTGCTGGATATAGCGCAGCACTGGCTCCACAGTATCCAGTATCTCTGCCTTTTTGGCTTCCGTGGCTTCCTTGTCGTAAACATAGGTGGCCTGATAATGCACCCTGCCTAAGATCTGACTGACCAATTTCTTCTGCACGCCCTTGAGGCTGCTGGTCTGTACATTATTCAAAATGGTATCCGCGGCGACCTGGAGATTCTCGGCCAGGACGCCCTTGCTCATGACATTGCTGGCGATATTGACGGCCTGATCCTGCAGACGGTTCAGCGTCTCCGTATCCAGACGGGCAATAGTGAGCCACTCCTCATCTGTGAACTCCAGACCCGTCGTTTCCTTGAGCGAGGCTGCTTTACGCGTCAGAGCGATCTGCTCGGCCTCTTCGGCACTTATCTCCTCCGCCTGATCGCCGATATCCAGAGCGGCACTGTTGATGGATTCGATCCGGGTGAAATAATCCGTGATCTCCTCAATGGTCGAATCGTTATATTGGGACAAATCGATTTTGTAGATATCCTCAAAATCCTTGAGGGCTTCCTCCTGCTTCTCCGCAGTAGCCTTCTCATCCAGATAAGTCACAAAGCGGTCGGCAATGACGTCATTGGGACAGACCTTGCCAACCTCCAGCGTCGTTTTTTCCGGTACAAAATGAAGGGACAAAAGGACCAGCATCGCCACGAAGAACAAGCTTGTCCATAAGCCCAACCGTATTTTTTTATTGCTCAGCCACTTTTTGAGAAAAGCCGGCTGCTTGATCCGTTTCAGAGCTGCCATGGACTGAACTCTCCTTTCAGCCTTTCTGATAAGCTTCGTACGCTGCAATGATCTTGGCAACCACTGGATGGCGCACCACATCCTGCGCTGTCAGGTAATTGAAACTGATCTCTTCGATGTCCTTTAAAATACGCTCAATGATCAAAAGGCCTGATTGGTTGTTTTTGGGCAGATCGATCTGCGTCACATCGCCCGTCACCACAGCTTTGGACCCAAAGCCGATACGGGTCAAAAACATCTTCATCTGCTCCGGCGTCGTGTTCTGCGCTTCATCTAAGATGATGAACGCATCGTCCAGCGTACGACCGCGCATATAGGCCAATGGTGCTACTTCGATGATGCCCCGCTCCATATATTTCTGCGCGACATCAGCACCCAGGGTATCATAGAGTCCATCATAAAGCGGCCGCAGGTAAGGATCGACCTTATCCTGCAGATCGCCGGGCAAAAAGCCCAGCTTTTCTCCTGCCTCCACCGCCGGACGGGTGAGGATGATACGCTCCACCTTTTTATCCCGCAATGCTCGGACTGCCATCACCACAGCCAGATAGGTCTTGCCTGTACCGGCAGGGCCGATGCCGAAGGTGATGTCCTTTTCCCGAATGGATTGGATATAGCGATACTGACCGATGGTCTTCGCCCGGATCTGCTTGCCCCGGGAAGTCGTCAAGAGCACCTCGGA